>JBGSRB010000024.1:0-3732 GCA_041737735.1 Anaerolineae bacterium
ATCTTTGCAAGTCGCGGCCTTTCCATTGTTCGCCAAGCATGGAACCGACGAGCGCGCCGCAGGCACTAAACAATATCGGGGAGACGATCGGGCCAAATAGCGGAATTGGCAGCCCGATGAAAATTCCCACGATGCCGCTGATGAAACGTTCCCATGCCGTCGTCATGGCTGTCGGAAACAGGCGCACCGCGCCCGCGAGATCGGGGCGCTGCAAGCTGGAGATCAGATAGGGCGTGGCGACGACGATCAGCAGCACCAGCGCGAACCAGGTGTAACTGACCGTGCGCCGCGACAGCGGACGATGCAGCAGCACCATGTAGGCGATATACAGCACGCTTAACAGGGTGAGCGCGAAATTAATCGGGTGCAGATAAAAACCCAAACCGAGAATGATGCCCAACGCGGCGAAACTCGTCGTTTGGGGACGTTCGATGCCGCGCCCGCTGTAAACGGGCAGCGAACGCGCTAACGCCAGCAGCGCCGCCGTGATCAGCAGGGGCAGCAGCGCCTCCGGTGTGATCGAGCGCGCCAGCAGCGTTGGAAACAAGGTCACACTCAACAGCGCCATCGCCAGCAAGCCTGCCAGCGTGCCATATAAGCGTGTGCCAAGCGCATACACCAGCGCCAGCGTGATCAGCCCGACGAACACGGAGAAGATGCGATAACCGATCAAGCCGCCGCCGAACACGGTGGTTACCGAGGCAAGCACTAACGGATACAGGCTTTCGCGCCCTTCACCGCCCAAGTCGTAAAAGACTTCAACGCGCCCTTGACGGATCGTTTCCGTGATGCGGATGTTGGCGATCTCGTCGGCGTTTAAGCCGGGGGGCAGCGTGCCGAGATCGCTTAAACGCAGCGCCGCCGCTAACAAAAACAGCACCACCGCGCCGATATAGCTTAATCGGGTGAACAAAGGCGACTCCAAGGATACGGCTGCGTTGACGATGGGCGCACGGATAGATCGCCCATTGTCACTAGGCAGGATCGTAGCTTAGATCGGGTAGCGCTGCAATGCAGGATGTGGCGGCGACTTGGAGAAGTGGAGAGGTTAGGCGCGCCCAACCTCTCCAGCCTAGGGCTAGGGAATCGCCAACTGCTGACCGATGAAGATCAGGTTGATATTGAAGATTTCCGGATTGCGTGACGCGATCTCGTTGACCGTTGTTCCCCAAAGCAGCGACAGCCCGAACAGTGTATCCCCGCCGATCACGGTGTAGACCTGCCCCGCGAAGGCGCTCGTCGGCGTGGGACCGCCGGGCTGCGGTTGGGGCTGCTGCGGATTCGGATTATTCGGGTTGGCTGCCAGCGACGGCGTGCTGGTGGGTGGTGGCACACGACCGGTCGTGCCGCAGCCGGGAATGACCAAGCGCTGCCCGATCACGATCAGGTTCGGGTTCAGCACGGGCGTGATCCGTGCGATGTCCATGTACGGCACACCGTAGGCTAAGCCGATGCGGAACAGATTACGATCGGACTGCTGCACTTCGTGTATACAGTCTTGCCCACTGGGAACGGGTGCGCCGAAGTCGAGCGTCGCTGTGGGAAAGCCGAAGTCAGGCGTCGGAAAATCGGTCGGCGGGAACAGCGCTTGCGCTGTTTGCGTCATTGGGAAGGCGGCGGTCGCCGTCGAGTCGAAAATGATCTGCGTGGCGGTTTGGAAATCGGGCAGCAAGAATTCGGGCGTCGGTTCGATTTGAAACACCGGCGGCGTATCCTGCTGCGGGTCAACTTGTTGCGGCGGCTCGATAGGTTGCTCGCCAATCTGCTCAAGGAAGATCGCAGTTGCGGTCTGCCAGATCGGGTCGATGCCCTGCGCGATTGATGTGCCTGCATCCGTTGGCGCGCTGGCGATAATAATGCCGCCATCGGGCGAAGGTTGCAGCGTTTGACCCGCAATCAGCAGTTCACTGCTGGGTGGCGGAGTCAGCGATGGAAAAGCGGTCGGTTCAATGGTGGGTGTGTCGGTGGGAACGGGCGTGAAGGTCGGCAGTGCTTGGGCGACATTGGTCGCTTCCAAGCCCGCGCCTGCTGGTTGGAAACACCCGGCAACCAGCAGCATGAACCCGATTGAAACCATCAACCACAAGCTGCGCGTGCGATGTATTTGCATCCGGCGTGCCTCCTCAGGGCGAGCGAGTGCTACATAAGAAAAATTATACTGAACTTCCCTGATTGTACAAATCGGGTGAATCGGCGGGCGCGTTGAATAACGGCAGTTCCACGGTGACGGTGGTGCGTTCGTTCAACACGCTGTTGATGTGCAGCGCACCGCCGTGAAGCTGTGCCAAGCGCTGGCAGATCACCAAGCCCAAGCCTGAGCCTTGTTGTTCGTAAAGGCGGCGTTCAAACTGCATATAGGCGTTGATCTTGTTGATCTCATCCTCACTCATGCCGCGCCCGTGATTGCTCACATGCAAACAATAGTGGTCGCCGCACACTTCCCCGCTGAGGCTGATCGGCGTGGCAGCGAGCGAGAATTTACACGCATTATCGACCAATTCTTCGACGATCTTCTTGAGATATTCATCGGAAATGGCGACGGACTGCACTTCGGCAAGTTCGAGATTGATGTCAACCGTGCGCCCGCGCTGATCCGCAATTTGCAGCGCGGCATATTCTATGGTGGTGCGCGGGTGCAGCGCGAAATGGCGCTTGAGCGCTGCCCGTTGTTCGGCGTCGTTCAGGCAGATTTCCGTGTGCGCGTAGACGAGAAAATTCTCGATCAGGTGATACAGGCGCAGCGCCGACTCGTTCATGTAGCGCGCCATCTCGTAGACATGCTCAGGCACGGCGGTGGCGGCGTCCGCCATCAGCAGGTCGGAAAAGCCGAGAATGACGTTCAGCGGCGTGCGTAATTCGTGGGGCAGCGACAAAATGATGTTGCTGGTGATGCCCCTGACCGCGCGTTCTTCCGCGATTTTCTCGTGCAGTTCGCGGTTGATCAGGCGCGCGCGCACGGTGGCAAGCAGTTCCGCCGCGTGAAATGGTTTGGGGATGTAATCATCGACGCCCAAGCCCATGCCCAGACGCACATCGCTGCGGTCGGCTTTCGCGGTCAGGAAGATGAACGGGATGGTGGCGGTTTGGGGGTCATGACGCAGCGCTTCAAACACCTCATAGCCATCCATGCCGGGCATCATAATGTCACAGATGATCAAATCGGGCAGCAGTTCTTTAGCACGCTTGACACCGTTGATGCCATCTTCCGCGTCTAGTGCCTCGAATCCCTCAAAACCAAGCATCTCGACCAGATCAGCGCGCAGAGAGTGGGCGTCGTCGATCACTAATATGCGCTTCATCAGTTTATAGTCCTATGTTCAGACAACTTTACGCATGACTTGTATAGTGTAGCGCATTTGTGTCCGTTACAGTGACCGAATAGGGTTTAGCGCAGTTCTGCTGTATCGAGCGTGATCGTCACGGGTCCGTCGTTGAGGATTTCGACCAGCATCAGCGCGCCGAACACGCCCAGCTCGACCGAGTCAATGCCTTCAGTGCGCAACGTGGCGGCGAAGTGTTCGACCAGCGGCGCGGCGTGTTCGGGGCGGGCGGCGTCGGTGAAACCGGGGCGGCGTCCTTTGCGCGTGTCGGCATAGAGCGTGAACTGCGAGATCACCAGCACGCCCGCGCCTACATCCAGCGCCGAGCGATTCAGCTTGCCGTCGTCGTCATCGAACACGCGCAGACTGGCGGTTTTACGTGCCAGCAGTTCGGCGTCGTCGGCGGTATCGG
>JBGSRB010000045.1:0-1692 GCA_041737735.1 Anaerolineae bacterium
CCAGCGGCGGACAAGCCGCTGCGTTAGCGCGCTGCGGCGTGATTCTCGGTCAGCTTTCGTTCCCCACCATGGAATCGCACCGTTTGATCGCGCCGATCTACGACGCGGCGCTGGCGGATGCAGTGGGCGACTTATTGGGCATTTCCGATCTGGCGTTCGCGCGCGATCCCGCACCCACGGATGACGCGCTGCGTTCGCCTGCGGGCGTGGTGGCGCAAACACTCGGCTTGGGTGGCGCGCATTTCTGCCTCGATGCTGCGTGCGCGTCGTCGTTGTATGCGTTGGGCTTGGCGTGCGCCTATTTGCGCTTGGGCGAAGCCGACTTGATGATCGCGGGTGCGGTCAGCGCGGCGGATCCGCTGTTCGTGAACATGGGCTTTACCCACTTCGGCGCGTATCCGGAAAAGGGCGCGAGTCAGCCCTTGGATACCCATTCCGATGGCTTGATTTCCGGTGAAGGCGCGGGCGTTCTCGTGTTGAAGCGCTACGCCGACGCCGTGCGCGATGGCGACACCATTCACGCGGTGATCGCGGGCGTGGGCTTGGCGAACGACGGACGCGGCAAGCATCCGTTGACGCCCAACTCGCGCGGGCAGGTGTTGGCGTTCGAGCGTGCGTATCAAACCGTTGATCCGCGCGCGGTGCAATACATCGAATGTCACGCCAGCGGCACGCCGTTGGGCGATAAAACCGAACTGCAATCGATGGATGAATTTTTCGGCGCGCGTGGTCATGCCCCGCGCATCGGATCGGTCAAGGCGAATCATGGGCATCTGCTCACGGTTGCCGGACTTGCCAGCCTGTTGAAAGTCATTCTGAGTATGCAGCACGGGCAGATTCCCGCCACGATTGGCGTGGATCAGCCGTTGACCTCGCAGTACTTCGGCGCGGATCAGATCGTCACGCGCGCGGCGGAGTGGTCACAGACCGCGAAAACAGCGGGCGTGAACGCCTTCGGCTTTGGCGGCGTCAGCGCGCATGTGGTGCTGCAAAATGTCGCGGCGGTTGAAGCGGGATCAACCACACCCGCGCCCGATCTGCCGCGCCTCGCCATCGTCGGCATGGACGCGCAGTTCGGCGCACTCGCGGGCGTAGACGCCTTCGCGGATGCGATCTACGATGGCGCGCAGCACTTCACGCCGCCGCCGCCCAAGCGCTGGAAAGGCTTGGCGGACGACGCACTGCGCGGCGCGTACATCGAATCGTTCGAGATCGACTTTTTGCGCTTCAAGTTCCCCCCGCGCGACGATGATCAGCCCACGCCGCAGCATTTGCTGCTGCTCAAAACCGCCGATAACGCCGTGCAGGATGCGCGTCTGCCGGAAAACAGCAATGTCGCGGTGATCGTGGTGCTGGAAACCGAACTCAGCCTGCATCAATATCGCAGTCGCTTGGATTTAACGTGGCAACTGCGCGACAGTTTGCAGCGCGGCGGTTATGATCTCGCGCCCGACGACTTGAGCGATCTCGAAACCTTCGTCAAAGACGCGATCAGCCCGCCCGCACAGGTGAATCAATACACCAGTTATATCGGCAACATCGTGTCGAGCCGCGTCAGCGCGCTGTGGAACTTCTCCGGACCCGCGTTCACGCTATCGTCGGGTGAAAATGCCGTGTTCCGCGCGTTGGAAGTGGCGCGTCTGCTGCTGGCTGATGGCACGCTCGATGCGGTCGTGATCGGCGCGGTCGATC
>JBGSRB010000046.1:0-2845 GCA_041737735.1 Anaerolineae bacterium
GCCATGCGCGCTTCGCCTAACAGGTGTCCGCTGTCGTTCGATGCCGATCCATCCACGCCCAACCCGACTTTGACTTTGGCGTTCAACAGCTTGCGGATCGGCGCGATGCCCGACGCCAAGCGCAAATTCGACGACGGACAATGACACACACCCGTTCCCGTGCGCCCGAACTGCGCGATCTCGCGGTCGTTCAGGCGCACACAATGCGCATGCCAGACATCATCGCCCAACCAGCCGACATCCTGCGCGTAATCGCCGGGCAGCGCGCCGAATTTCTCCAAACTGTAGGCGACATCTTTGTTGTTTTCCGCGAGATGCGTGTGCAGACGGACGCCGTAGCTGCGCGCCAACACCGCCGACTCGCGCATGAGGTCTTGACTCACCGTGAAGGGCGAACAGGGCGCGACCACGATCCGCAGCATGGCGTGGCGTTCGGCGTTGTGATACTGCTCGATCAGGCGGCGCGTGTCGCGCAGGATAAAGTCCTCATCTTCGACCACCTGATCGGGCGGCAAACCGCCTTTGCTCTCACCGACGCTCATCGCGCCGCGCGCCGCGTGAAAGCGGATGCCGATCTCGTGGGCGGCGCGAATTTCATCATCGAGCGTGCAATCGTTCGGGAAGATGTAGAGATGATCGCTTGACGTGGTGCAACCGCTGAGCATCAATTCCGCCATCGCCAACTGCGCCGAGGTGTAGATCGCGTCGCTGGTCAGGCGGCTCCAGATCGGGTAGAGCGTGGTCAGCCAATCGAACAGCTCATTTTGCTGCGCGAACACGCGCGTGAGCGATTGCACCATGTGATGATGCGTGTTGACCATGCCCGGCATGACCACATGCCCCGGCAGCGCCAGCCAATGATCGGGCGCTTCGTCGGGCATATCCGCCAGCGTGCCGACCGCTTCGATCACGCCATCACGGATGAACATCGCGCCATCCGCGATCGTGCGCCGCATCTCGTCCAGTGTCACCAATGTATGAATATCTTTGACCAGCAGCGTGGACATGCGCGCGTTTATCCTGTTGGTGTGGCGTAAGTACAGCAGAGGCGCAGCCGTGCCGCGCCCCTGAATGTTCACAATGCGGAAAATATAGCACGGCTTGGCGATCCCCGCTATGCAGGGCGTAGCGCTGCTTAACCCGCGTCGCCGCCCGCCGTGATCGTGAAATCCTCAAACGTAACGGTGAAGCCATCCCCCTGCGGCGCGGCGCACATCATGCCGACGTGCAGCGTAGGGTCGGCGCTCAGATAGCCCTGCCGAATCAGATCGAACGTCACGTGATCGCGCGAATAATACACTTCGACCGCCGTTCCCACACGCTTGACGCGAAACCAGACCGCGCGCGGATTATCCGGCAGCGGCACGATCGACCAGTCGGAAAAGTCGCGCGTGATCACGGCGCTGGCTTGCTGCACACCGTCGAGATATTCGATGCCACACTTGATCCACACCGTTTCCGACGCGCGCACCATCAAGCCCGCCTGATCGTAGAGCGCGTTGTAATCGCCTGTGATTTTGACCGTCGCCGTGAAATCCCCCGTGACGGTCTGAAAATAAAAATGCCCATCATCTTTAATGAAGTCGTGATAGGTCACGCGCCAGTAGTCGGTTTTGCCGTCGGCGGTGACGGTTAGCGTATTCGCGTGCTGCTGCCAAGTGTGCGGGGCATTCAGCCAATCCATAAGGGTTGATCCTTCGCTAGGTAATGAAGAGGTCAAAGACGCGCTTATGTCTTTAGCTTAGCTCAATTTCAAGCACAATGGTCACGTCGTCGCCTTCTTCGAGTTGTTCGGCGGTGCGCACACTCGCCTTGATCGGCACGAGATAGCGATCCTCTTTGGGGAACAACGACGTTTTCCAGGTGGTGCTGCCCACCCGAACGCGCACCGGAATCACGCCCCAACCGTAGGTCACTTCGGACGACAACGCTTTGATGTCGGCGCTTTCCTCAGCCGGAATGGTGACGAAGAACCAAGGGGCGGGTCCCTTCCAGAACCAGATCACGCCCGTGAATTCAATGTGCATAGCTACCCTATTCCCTAGACGTGTGCCGATCAAACAGTGGTAAAGTTGTCAGCATGATCATTCGCAAATGTTGAACATTCGTTCCTGAAAATCATACCAAACAAATCAGTGAAATGTGAAGCACAACCATGATCTTTAACCACATCCAGCACGGCGACGCGATCGACCTGCTGCCGACTTTGCCCGCGCGCAGCATCGATCTCGCGTTTGCTGACCCGCCGTATAACCTGCAATTGCAACGTGATCTGTGGCGTCCCAACATGACGCGCGTGGATGCGGTCGATGATGCGTGGGATCAATTCGATGATTTCGCCGCTTATGATGCTTTCACGCGCGCCTGGCTGACCGCGCTGCGTCCCGCGCTCAAACCCGACGCAACGCTGTGGGTGTCGGGGACGTATCACAACATTTTTCGCGTCGGCGCGATCTTGCAGGATTTAGGCTTCTGGGTGCTGAACACGATCACATGGTTCAAGCCCAACGCCATGCCCAACTTTCGCGGCGTGCGCCTCAAAAATGATGTCGAGTTCGTGATCTGGGCGAAAACCACAGCGAAAGCGCGCTATACGTTTAATCATCACGCCATGAAGCAGTATAACGCGGGCAAGCAGTTGGGTTCGGTGTGGACGATTCCCGCGTGCGGCGGCGCGGAACGCCTGCGCACCGCTGACGGCGCGAAGCTGCACGCCACGCAGAAACCCGAAGCGCTGCTCGAACGCATCATCTTAGCCAGCAGCAGCGTGGGCGATTGCGTGCTTGATCCGTTCGCTGGCACGGGGACAACGGCGGCGGTCGCCAAGCGTTTACAGCGCCGCTGG
>JBGSRB010000071.1:0-2208 GCA_041737735.1 Anaerolineae bacterium
CAACACGCCGACCGCGCCGCCCAGCGCCACCGCGCCACCGACGGAAACGCCGCAGGCGACCTTCACGCCCACCGCACTGCCGTGTCGCGCCGATGGCGGGCAGATCATCGCCTTTGATGAGTTCCGCAGCCCGACAGCGAACGAAAATCTGCGTTATCGCGTGTATATTCCGCCGTGCTATTTAGAGACGCAGCGCCGCTTTCCGGTGGTGTATCTGCTGCACGGCTTGCAACAAAATGAACTCGAATGGGGCGAATTGGGCATCCAAGCCGCGCTGGATGATGGTGTGCGTTTAAGCGCGCTGCCGCCGATGATCGTGGTCATGCCCAGTTATGGCAACATCGGCACGCGCAACACGTTCCCGCCCGAAACATCGTATGAAACCGTGCTGCTTGAGGAACTGATCCCCGCGATTGAGCGCGATTTCTGCGTGTGGAACGACCGCACCCACCGCGCCATCGGCGGCATCTCGCGCGGGGGCTTCTGGGCATATTCCGTCGCCATGCGCCACCCGGAACGCTTCGGGATCGTCGGGGGTCACGCGGCGTCGTTCGATGCGGGCAACGCCCCGCGTGAGTTCAATCCGCTGGAATTGGCACTTAATGCGCCTTTCTTGAGCGAAGCCAACTTACGCATGTACATCGACAACGGCGCGGAAGACCCGGCAGGCACGAATCTCGAATTGTTCAGCAGTCGCTTGAGTTCACGCGGGATCGCGCACACGTACATTATCAGCCCAACGGGGGGACACAACGCCGAGTATTGGTCGGCGCGCCTGCCCGATTATCTGACCTTCTATGGGCGCGATTGGGCGCGCGATTACAATGCGCTGCCCTCGTGCCTTGAGCCGAGTCCGTAAAGTGGCGGTCTGATGCCCACACCCTTTACGCATCTGCTCACCGCGCAGCAGGTCTTGAGCGCCGAAGCTGATCAGCCGACGCCGCCGATCCTGACGCAGCATACGGGCGCGTTCCTGCTTGGCAGCGTGGTGGCTGACGCGCACGGGATCGCGGGTTTGAGCCGCGAAGATACCCATTTCTACGCTTATGACAAGCCAATGGAAGCCGCCCCGTGGCGCGTGATGCTGCGGCGCAACCCGACCTTGCATGATCCGCGTGACGACGCCGCGCGCGCGTTCGTCGCGGGTTACGTGCTGCATCTCTCAATGGACGAATGGTTCAGCCGTGAATTGCTGCGCCCGTATTTCGGCATGGGACAATGGGGCGACCGCTATTCCCGTTTTTACATGCTGCACATCCTGCTATCGTGGATGGATGAGCGCGATCAAGTGCTGCTTGAATCCGCGTTCAATCATACGCTCAGCGTGGTCACTGTGGACGACTGGCTGCCGTTTCTGCCCGCCGACGCGCTGATCGCGTGGCGCGATCTCATGTGGCGGCAGCTTAAACCGGGCGGCGTCAGCGAAACGTTGGCGATCATGGCGCCGCGCGTCAGCAAGCAGCCTGACGATCTGCGCGCGACGCTCGACGACGCCGATCATATGCGGCGCGATTTGTGGGCAAACGTGCCGCCGCCCGATCTCGCGCGCATCGAAGCCGCTATGAACGCTTATGCGGTTGAGCAAATGCACATCTATCTCGCGGGTCAATCGGCGGGACAAGGCAGTTGATGAGCGATCCGGTCGATCAGCGCGGCACATTTGACGAAGATGTGTTCACCTATACGGAAGTCAAAGACGGGCGCGTGCTGATCTATTGGTACGGCAAGCATGTGACCACCTTGAAAGGTGATCGCGCGCAGAAATTTCTGAAGCAAGTCGTCGGGCTGGATGCGCGCGCCGTGCAGTTGGTGCTGGCAAAAGTCACGGGCAATTTCAAGCGCGGTAACGAAAAATGATCAACACTTGTGCAGGGAAAGGGCGCGCCCATGAACTCGCATGATGACGAGTTACACGAAGAAATCGAAGTCGAAGCGTACTGCGTGCGCTGCCGCGACACGATCACCATGATCGATCCGCAGCCCGTGTGGACGCGCAAAGGCTTGCCCGCCACGCGCGGCGAGTGTCCGACGTGCGGCGGCGTGGTCTTTCGTTTGGGCAAAAGCGACGCGCATGATCTCGCTAACCGTCCCGACGCGATCAATGTCGATGATGGCGGACGCAAGCGCGCCAAACTGCCCAAAGAGACGGTTTACATCGATTTTCACCCCGATGATGCCGAGTTTGCCGAGCAGCTCGCCGCCGATCTG
>JBGSRB010000092.1:0-5857 GCA_041737735.1 Anaerolineae bacterium
GCGATAACGCCGAAGCCGCCGAGAATGCCAACATTCTGGTGATCGCCACCAAGCCGCAAGTGCTGCCGCAAGTGCTGCCCTCGCTGCGCGGCACCGGATCACGCGCTGATCTGGTGTTGAGCATTCTGGCGGGCGTGCGCATCAGCACGTTCGTGCGCGGCATGGATAACCCGAACGTGGTGCGCGCCATGCCCAACACGCCCGCGCAAATTGGCGAAGGGATCACCGTGTGGACGGCGACGCCCGCTGTGCCGACTGAGCAGCGCGATCAGGCGCGGGCGCTGTTGGGCGCTTTGGGTGAAGAAATGTACGTCGAAGATGAAAAGTTTCTCGACATGGCGACGGCGCTCAGCGGCACGGGACCCGCGTATGTGTTCCTGTTCATGGAGGCGCTGATCGATGCCGGCGTGCATATGGGCTTCTCGCGCCGCGACGCCGAGCGCTTGGTGCTGCAAACCGTGCGCGGATCAGTCGATTACGCGCGGCATTCCGGTTTGCATCCGGCGGAACTGCGGAATCAGGTGACGAGTCCCGGCGGCACTTCGGCGGAAGCGATCTATCAACTGGAGCGCGGCGGCTTACGCACCGTGATCTCGCGCGCGGTCTATGCGGCGTTCAAGCGCTCAGTGGCGTTGGGTGACTTGGGCGAAAAAGGCGAGAAGTGACGGCGCGCGGCTGCGTTCGATCGCGCCGATGGTAGTCCCATTTGTGAAAAAGTGGACAGACGCGCCAGTATCCGCTACAATTCTGCGCGCACAAACGTTACAATTCGTAATGGTCTTTCGGCGTCAGCATGACGCCTTAAAGCGCAGTGTTACCCACCCTTTATGAGGAGACGCACATGGCGGAAATCTCCAGCAATATGTTTGACTCGCTGCTCAAGCAGGTTGAGTCGTTCGACACCAGCTATGAAGCGGTCGAAGTTGGTTACGTGCAAGAAGTGGGCGATGGCATCGCTCGCGTGGTCGGGCTGAACAACATTCGTTACAGTGAATTGGTGCGCTTCGCCAACGGCGTCGCCGGCATCGCCTTCAACTTGGAAACGGATAATGTCGGCATCATCATCATGGGCGAATACGACACGATCAATGAGGGCGATGAAGTGCGCCCGACGGGTCGCATCGCTTCGGTGCCTGTGGGCATGGGCATGGTCGGACGTGTGGTCAACGCGCTAGGTGAGCCAATCGACGGGCGCGGCGTGATCGACTCGACCGAGTATTACAATATCGAGCGCATCGCCCCCGGCGTGATGGCGCGCCGCAACGTGAACACCCCGGTGCAAACGGGCATCATCGCCATCGACGCGATGACTCCCATCGGGCGTGGACAGCGTGAGTTGATCATTGGTGACCGGCAAACGGGTAAAACTGCGCTTGCCATCGACACCATCATCAACCAAAAAGGCAAGGGCATGTACTGCATCTATGTTGCCATCGGCAAGCGACGCGGCGAGATCGCGCGCTTGGTGGCGACGCTGGAACAGTACGGCGCTATGGAATACACGACCATCGTCGCGGCAACCGCCAGCGATGCGGCAGCGCTGCAATATATCGCGCCGTATTCGGGCTGCGCCATTGGCGAGTGGTTCATGGAAAACGGCATGGACGCGCTCGTCGTTTACGACGACCTCTCCAAGCACGCTTGGGCATATCGTCAGGTGTCGCTGTTGATGCGCCGCCCGCCCGGTCGTGAAGCCTACCCCGGCGACGTGTTCTATCTGCACAGCCGCCTGCTGGAACGCGCCGCGCAGTTGAGCGAAGCGAACGGCAACGGCAGCCTCACCGCGCTACCGATCATCGAAACGCTGCTCGGTGACGTGTCGGCGTATGTGCCGACCAACGTGATCTCGATCACCGACGGACAAATTTTCCTTGAAGGCGAGTTGTTCAACGCCGGCACGCGCCCCGCGATCAACGTGGGTATCAGCGTCAGCCGCGTGGGTGGCGACGCGCAAACCAAAGCCATGAAGAAAGTCGCGGGCGGTCTGCGTCTCGACCTCGCGCAGTTCCGTTCGTTGGCGGCGTTCGCGCAGTTCGGCAGCGACTTGGACAAAAGCACGCAGCGTCAACTGGATCGCGGTCTGCGCCTGACTGAACTGCTCAAGCAGCCGCAGTATCAACCGCTGTCGCTCGCCGATCAGGTGGCGTCGCTGTTCGCTGGTACGCGCGGTCTGCTCGACGATATTCCGGTTGAGCGCGTGCGGGCGTGGCAGGATGCGTTCCTGCGGGCGTATCACACGCAGTTTGCCGAAACCGCCGACGCCATCGAGACCAATAAAGCTGTGACCGACGAAACCGAAGCCAGCCTGCGGAGCGCTATCGAGACCTTCAACGCGACGTGGACAGCGTGACGCGAAAGGGTTAAGCGATGCCATCTGCACGTGAAGTTAAGAATCGCATTCGCAGCGTGAAGAACATTGGGCAGATCACGCGCGCGTTGGAGGCAGTTTCCGCCTCGCGCGTGCGTAAAGCACAGTCGCGCGTGCTTGCCAGCCGCGCGTTCGCTGAAAAAGCATGGGAAATTCTGCTCAATGTGCAAAACAGCGCTGCCAAAGGCACGCCGCTGCATCCGCTGCTGACCCCGCGCCCGGAAGTGAAGAACACGATCATCGTGCTGATCACGTCGGATCGCGGCTTGGCGGGTGCGTATAACACCAACATCATCCGCGTGGCGCGTCGGTTTGAGCAGCGCCTCGATCAGCCGACCGCGTTCGTCACGGTCGGGCGCAAAGGGCGCGACTCGCTGATCCGCGCGCGTGCCAACGTGATTGCGGAATTTGCCAACAATGCCGAAGTCACGCTGGCGGATTTATCGCCCGCTGTGCGCCTCGTGGTCGACTCGTTCTTAAGCGGCGAAGTCGATGAGGTGTTTCTGGCGTATACCGACTTCATCAACACGCTGACGCAGCGTCCGCGCGTGTCGCGTCTGCTGCCGCTGATCCCGTATGAGACCAACGATCAGGCAGTGGCGGAATACATCAAAGATGTGCCGACGATCTCGACGGGCAATCTCGATTACGAGTATGAACCCGACGCCACCGCCATCCTCGATGAGATCGTGCCGCGCTTCACCATGCTGCAACTGTATCAAGCGGTGTTGGAAAGCCAAGCCAGCGAACACAGCGCGCGCATGGTCGCCATGCGCAACGCTTCCGACAACGCCGAAGGCTTGGTCGGTGATCTCACGCTGGTGTACAACAAGGCGCGGCAGGCGGGCATCACCGCCGAAATTCTCGACATTGTGGGCGGCGCGGAAGCGCTGCAAGGCTCGATTGATAAATTGGCAGGCAACATCGAACGCGATCTCGCCGCGCGTTATCGGACTGAACAGGCGGTCGTGGAATAGCAGTATTAAACCACCATCAGGAGTGAAGGCTAAATAATGGCTGAAGTTCAAGGACATATTTCGCAAGTGTTGGGCGCGGTGGTGGACGTGGCGTTCCCGGTCGGGCAGCTTCCCGATATCAACGACGCCATCCGCGTGCCGCGTGAAGGGGCTGACGAGGGCGATCTGATCCTCGAAGTGCAGTTGCACTTGGGCCATAACGAAGTGCGGACGGTGGCGATGGACACCACCGACGGCTTGCAGCGCGGCGTTCCGGCGTATTCGACCGGACAACCGATCACCGTACCCGTGGGAACGGCATCTTTAGGGCGCATCTTCAACGTGTTGGGGCGTCCGGTGGATAACCTCGCCGATGTTCCCGATGACACGCCGCGCCGCCCGATCCATGCGCTGGCGCCCGACTTTGAAGAACAAACCACGCGCATCGAAGTTTTTGAAACGGGCATGAAGGTCATCGACCTGATCGCCCCCATGACCAAAGGCGGCAAGACGGGCATTTTCGGTGGCGCGGGTGTGGGTAAAACCGTGACCATCATGGAATTGATCAACTCGATCGCCACGCAGCACGCCGGCTTGTCGGTGTTCGCGGGCGTGGGTGAACGCACGCGCGAAGGCACGCAGCTTTACTATGAAATGGAAGAAGCGGGCGTGCTGGATAAGCTGGCGATGGTGTTCGGTCAGATGAACGAACCCCCGGGCGTGCGTTTGCGCGTCGCGCTCAGCGGCTTGACGATGGCGGAATATTTCCGCGATGAAGGGCGCGACGTGCTGCTCTTTATCGACAACATCTTCCGTTACTCGCTGGCGGGCGCGGAAGTGTCGGCGCTGCTCGGTCGTATGCCGTCGGCGGTGGGTTATCAGCCGACGCTGGCTGACGAAATGGGACAGCTTCAGGAACGCATCACGTCCACGCGCACAGGCTCGATCACGTCGATGCAGGCGGTTTATGTACCCGCCGACGACTACAGCGATCCCGCGCCGGTGGCGGTGTTCACGCATCTGGACGGCACGATCGCGCTGGAGCGCAGCATCGCCTCGCGCGCGCTGTTCCCGGCGGTTGATCCGCTGGCAAGCACCAGCAAGATTCTCGATCCGCTGGTGGTGGGTGAAGATCACTATCGCACCGCGCGCGAAGTGCAGCAGGTGTTGCAGCGCTATAAAGACCTGCAAGACATCATCGCCATTCTGGGCATCGACGAACTTTCCGACGACGACAAGCTGTTGGTGTCGCGCGCGCGTAAGATCGAAATGTTCCTCAGCCAGCCGATGAAGGTCGCCGAACAGTTCACCGGACGCGAAGGTAAGTATGTTCGCATCAAGGACACGCTGCGCGGCTTCCGCATGATCCTCGATGGCGAGGTCGATTACATCCCTGAGCAGTTGTTTTACATGGCGGGTCCCATGGAAGACGTGCTGGCGCGCTACGAAGAATCCGATAAGTAGGATAAGAGGGCGTCATGCCAATCGCAGTGGAAATCGTCACCCAAGAGAAGATCGTGTTTTCCGAGCCGGAAGCCGACATGGTGCTGATTCCGGCGTCGGAAGGCGAAATGGGCGTGCTGCCGCATCATGCGCCCGTGTTGACCACGCTCGGCTTTGGC
Source organism: Anaerolineae bacterium (assembly GCA_041737735.1). GTDB lineage: Bacteria > Chloroflexota > Anaerolineae > Aggregatilineales > Phototrophicaceae > Flexifilum. The sequence goes on from JBGSRB010000092.1 coordinate 4,947, forward strand.
GAATTGGTGATCCGTAAGGGGCGCGCCGAAGAACGCTTCGCCATCTATGGCGGTGTGGTCGATGTGCGCCCCGATAAAGTCGTGGTGCTGGCGGATTTAGCCGAGTCGTCATATAACATCGATGTGGATGCCGTGGAGCGCGCGCGCGAAAACGCCGCCCGCTTGATGAAAGAGGGCGTTCCACCGGAAGAAAACCGCGAAGCGACGCTGGCGCTGCGCCGTGCCGAACTGGCGATGAAGATCAGCCGCAAGATGCGCGGCAGCAGTCCGGTGATGCGGATTGTTGAGGACGACGAGAACGGCGACGAGTAGACCTGATCACGTCGCACGACTCGCAAACGGAATGCCAACGCCCGCACGATCATTGATCGTGTGGGCGTTTTGTTGATGTATAATCAACGCCACAACGACAGCATCAATTGCGGCAGATCGCGCCGCCGAATGAGATTGTAAACCCATGGGGATGTTTGAAAAGCGACTGGGCGTTGATCTGGGGACGTGCAACGTCTTGATCTACGAGAACGAGCAGATCGTGCTGAACGAGCCATCGCTGGTGGCGCTGACCACCGAGGATGAGCGCATCGTCGAGATCGGGCAGCCCGCCCGCGAGATGTTGGGTCGCGTCGATGATGAAGATATTCAGATTGTGCGCCCGCTGCAAAACGGCGTGATCGCCGATTATGAAGTCACGCAGGCGATGCTGAGTTACTTCTTCGGCAAGATCGGCGGGCGCGTGCGCCTGTTCAAGCCGACGGTCATGATCAGCGTGCCGTATGGCGTCAACAGTGTGGAAAAACGCGCCGTGCGCGAAGCAGCCTACGAAGCGGGTGCGCGCGAAGCCTTTTTGATCCCTGAACCGCTGGCGGCGGCGATCGGCGCGGGCTTGCCCGTCGGCACGCCTGCGGGCGACA
>JBGSRB010000130.1:0-2975 GCA_041737735.1 Anaerolineae bacterium
CTTTCAGAACGTGGTTTTGTATACTGACCAACCGAAAAAGGTTTATTGCGCAGAAAGTGTTCATCAACGATTTCAAGTCGATCGTCCAGCGTAGGCAGCAATACTACTCTATACTGGTAATCCTCAAGTTGAAGCTGAATGCGTATCCTTTCTGTTGTCTTGTGACCAAAATAAAGTAAACGGTCAGCGCCATGTTGAGCAGCATAGACTTGCAATTGTGTTTGAACAGTTGCCTTCAATAGTTTAAATATCTGAATAAAGTTCGACTTGCCCGCACCGTTCGCGCCGATCAGAACATTGATCGGGCGTAGGTCGAGTTTTAGTTCACGAATTGACTTAAAACCGTTGACTTCAATTGATTCAAGCGTCATCATCACACTATCCGCGCGACGAGCAGGATTGCCATGAGCGCGATGGCATACGCGCTGAGCGCCCAATATCGATTTTTCAACGGGTTGATGTCCACGCCGAGCAGCGCGTTCGGCACATCGGGATGCCGCTGCGGAATGAAGTAGGGTCCGATGGCGAACGCCAGCGCCACGCCGCCGATCACGCCGCCGAGATGCCCCCAATTATCAATCCGAAGCGCCGCACCCTGCGCTGTGCTGAGCAAGCCGAAAACCAGATTGATTAATCCAAGCGAGAGCAGGCTTCGCATTTGCGCGCGTCCCCATGCACCGAGCAAGCGCCGATGTTGATAGAGATAGACGAACTGCGCGCCCAAGATCGCGAACACCGCGCCCGATGCTCCAACCGAATAGACCGACGAGTCGCTTAACACGGTGCTGAGAATCGAGCCGCCTAAGCCGCCCAACAGATAAATGATGCTGAAGCGCACGTGTCCGTAGATGCGCTCAAGCTGCGTGCCAGCGTAATAGAGAATGGTCATGTTGAAGATCAGGTGCAGGCTGTTGGCAAGCGCCCAAGCGCCATCCGGCGTGTAAATGCTGGCGTGCAGAAACATCGACGTGAACAGGCGGTAAAGTTCGCCATTTTCCAGCACGGCAGGCGGGTGATTCGCGCCCCACAGGAATAATTCCCAGTTGAGATCGACCGACAACGCGCGCGCGCTGAAGATCACAATATTGAGCGCGATGATCACGTAACACACATAAGGCGTGACCGACGGCAGATGCAGCATCACACGGGTGTTACCGCGTGGGGCGGCTGCACCTTCGGGATCGGTGGGCGGTGTTGGAACTGTTTCGCGTTCTTCAAGTGGATGCCGACGGCGCTGTGGCGGGGTATCATTGGACATGATCGGGCTTTCGATTGTCATGATCGTGCGATGTGTTTTCAGGGTGGCGGCATTTGACGCGCGCCGCAAACGCCCTGCATCATGTCATACGCAGCAAGCCGTGCTTGGGTTGCAACGGTGGGACATGAACGATGGCGAGATTGTTGAGGTGATTATGCCAGCTTACGATTTCCGTTGCAAGGCGTGTGGGCAGACGTTGGTGATGTTCTATAAGAATGTGCCAGCGTATGAAGAAGCGCGCGCCGAAGATGCGATCAACTGCCCGCACTGCGGATCGCATGATGTCGAGCGCGTGATTACTGATGTGGCGATCCCGAAACAGGGGCGCAGCTACGCCAACCTGAACGCCAATGAGATGCTGAGCGTGTTGGAAAGCGGCGACGAACGCGCGGCGGCGCAGTTGTTTAGTGATACGGGCGCGGATCAAGCGTTGAGCGATCCGAAGCTGCGCGGCGCGGTCAGTGATGCGACAACGGGCAGTGATGAATGACGCTGCCAGCGTTGATCGGCTTAGATGACGCGGCGGCGCTGTGGGTGCGCGCAATTCGTGTGGCTGAGTTCGGGCGCGTGATCACGCTTGATCTGCGCTCAGAGGTGGGTGAACACCGGCTGATCCTGCGCGACTGCCGCGAACACCGCTGGCGCGCCTATGGTCATGAAGCCGAGGCTGATGAATCGCGCGTGGTCAGTTTCGCGCCGGGACGCGACGCGCATCGCAGTCCGCTGCAACTGCTGACCGAACACACAGCCTTGTGGGTGATTTACGGCACGCTGGCGATCGATTGACACTCGACGATGCGCGGCAAATTGACTGTGAGCGTGGGCAATTGCATGGGAACTAGCTCCAATTTGAAATGACCTGTAGATTGAGGAATGTAGCGCTATGAATTTGTCAGCCGAACAACGCGCAGCACTATTCAAGACGTTGCAAACCCGTTTTGAGCAAAACATGAAGCGCCATGCCGGGGTTGAATGGGCGCAAGTGCAAGCCAAGCTGGAAGCGCATCCTGACAAGCTAGGGTCACTCCATGAAATGGAACGCACAGGCGGCGAGCCGGATGTTGTGGCTTATGATCAAAAGGCGGACGAATACATTTTTTATGACTGTTCCGCGGAAAGCCCGGCAAGCCGCCGAAGTCTTTGTTACGATGGTGAAGCACTGGAAGCACGTAAAGCCAATAAGCCCAAAGACAGCGCCGTGGATATGGCAGCCGCCATGGGCATTGAGCTTTTAACAGAAGCACAATATCGCGAGTTGCAGCAGCTTGGCAATTTCGATACCAAAACATCGAGCTGGATCAAAACACCGCGCGCTATTCGAGAACTTGGTGGCGCAATCTTTGCTGATTATCGCTATGGCACCGTGTTCGTCTATCACAATGGCGCGGATTCGTACTATGCCTCCCGCGGATTTCGTGGTGTTCTGGGGGTCTAAAGGTTGCATCGTAAGCCGAGGATGTGTTACCTTGCTTGTATGAAAATATGAGGTGACCTAATGGCAACCACTCCCTTGACCGACGCGCAAATCAACGAACACTTAGCAAGTTTGCCCGGTTGGACGCGCGCCGGTGACGCGATCAGCAAAACGTATAATCTGCCAACCTATATGGCGGGCTTGGCTTTCGCTTCCGCCGTTGGGACTGTCTGCGAAGCGCAGGATCATCACCCTGATCTGATGATCGGCTACAAAAAAGTGACGGTGACGTTCACGACACAC
>JBGSRB010000493.1:0-7533 GCA_041737735.1 Anaerolineae bacterium
GCAGGGTGTTTAGGCGCGCGCATGACGGGCGCGGGTTTTGGTGGGTGTGCTGTGGCGTTGGTGGCACTCGATCAGGTTGAAGCGTTTGTTGAGTCAGTGACAGCACGTTATCACGACGCCGCCGGACTGACGCCCGCGTTATATGTTTGCGAGGCGTCCGCCGGGGCGCAGGTGATGGTGGGGTGAATTGTGGACGGGGCGACGCAAGCGCGCGGAACGCACACCGTCGCCCCCACAACAAGCCACTCGCTTTAGCGCCGAATAGCGCGCGCGATAGCGATCACGATGACCGAACCGACCACACCAACGATGATGCGCCCGATGATGCCGTCGAAATCCAAGCCGAGCAACCCGAAGATGATGCCACCGACGATACCACCGATCAGACCGAGCAGGATGTTACCGAGTGCGCCATAACCACCACCGCTCACGAGCTGTCCCGCCAACCAACCGATCAAACCCCAGATCAGTAGGGTGACGATCAACCCAACGATGCCAATAGCCGTGCTGGTCAGCACATAAATAACCAACAGCACCAGTGCAATTACCGCAAGAATAGGAAGCACGATCTATCTCCTTCACGTAATGTAAATCGTAAATAAGTATACGCAAAAATTCGGCTAAAGTTCTATCATCCGTATGATGGATAGTATTAGGGTCAAGTGGCGGATTGACAAAAAGGCGAAATGTCGTTCAGCGCGCCAAACCCGCCACCAGCAGATCAAGCGCCAAACGCGGTTCGATGCCGCCGGTTTTCATCTGCACATCATAGTCGTGCAGCGTGCGGTAGATGCGTTCGAGTGTGGGCAGGTCGAACCCGCGCGCTTGTGTCGCGACTTTATCCGCCACGAATGAGCTTTTCGTGCCAAGCACCGCCGGAAGATCACGCCGCCCGCCGCCGCTGGTCAAGTGTGCTTTTGCCAGTAGCAGCAACCGAAACTGCCGCGTGATCATGCCGAAAAGCGAGAACACATCTTCGCCCTGCTCCAGCAGACGATAGAGCAGCGCCAACGCGGTTTGCGACCGCCCTTCCGCCAGCGCATCCACCATCGCAAACAGACTCGCTTCCGCCACATACGGCGTCAGCAGCGCGACATCGGCTTCGCTGATCGCGCGCTCATGCCCAACATACGTGATCAGCTTGAACAGTTCGTTATCAGCGCGGCGCAGATCACCGGGGGTCACGCTGGCAAGCGCCGCCGCCGCCTGTGGATCGATCTGCGCGTGATAGTAATCGCGCGCGCGTGTGCTGATCCATTCGGTGCTGTCGTCGGGAACACTGAATTTACGCACACTGCCGCGCGCATCACCCGCCGCAGCTTTGACGACCTTATGCGTATCGGGCAAGCTGCCCCGTTCGATGAAGATCACGCGCGTCCAATCGGGGATCGACGGCAGCGCTTCCGCCAATTGATCGAGCGCTTTCTTGCCACTTTCGCCCGCGCCCTTGCGCGCTAGCCATGTGAGCAGGTCTTTGACGATCACGAAGCGGACATCCGCCAGAAACGGATACGCCAGAGCCGCGCCGATCACTTCCGGCACGCTGGCGCTGGCATCAAAGCGCGCCGTGTTCAGATCAGCGTTGGGCTGATCATGGACATCGTGCAGCAGCTTGGCGACTTCTTCTTCGATCCGCAGATCATCATCGCCGTGCAAAATGTGATAAACCTTCGCCATCAGCTTGAGCGCGTGGTCACGCGGTGCGTGATGATCGGCTCGGCGCGCAGCGGTGTTCGCACTTCGCGCCGCACAATGCTGATGATCGCCAAATCCGACGGATCGCCGTCCGTGGTGATGTGGCGTTGCAGCGACAAGCCGAGCGGTTGTCCGCCGATCAGTGCCAGCATCACCAGCACCAACACCGACGGCAGGCGATCCCAGTAGTGGCGTGGACGCGCACCAAACAACGCGATCATCGCGCCGAGTGACGCCAGCAAACCCACCGTGACCAAGTTCGTGCCGCAGTTCGGGTGAATCGCCAAGCCGCTTTCGCCCGAACGCAGACGGCGCAGCGCGTCGTTAGCAGCCGCTTCGATTTTGTCGGTGGGCGCATCACCGATCAGGATGAAACCGCGCTCATCGCTGCGCGCTGCCATCGCTAAGCCACGCACGCGCCCCGACAAAATCGTGATTGTGGCGTGTTCCAGCGCGTGATTGCGGCGGGTTTGCCGCACCAAAGGCGCATCCAACAGCGGCGCAAGGCTGCGCGCAAGCGATTCAATCATGAGGGTGGAATTCCTTCAGCATGTTAATGATGGCAACATCATAACACAGGACGCGATCAGGCGGAAAAGCGCGTTTAATAAAGTTCGAGCAGACCAAGATCAGGATTCTGATGGAATTTCAATAAATCATTGTGATGTGTCACATCGCCACAAGTTTAGGGGAAAGATTATGGTCAAACAGCAGTTTCATGCTTTGACGACAACCGTGTGTCGTTCTCGTTCCGCCACATAACTTAGGCACGCGAGAACATCAGCGCGCGTCAGCATCGGAAAATCAGCAAGAACTTCTTCTAGGCTCATGCCCGCTGCTAGATAAGACAAAACATCATACACCGTTATGCGTAAGCCCCGAATACAAGGCTTGCCCGACCGCTTACCCGGCTCAAGCGTGATCAACTGCTGATAATCGCTCATGTTGATAAGCCCGTTTATCCCGTCTACATACGCCAGTTAATCATAACACAGGACGCGATCAGGCGGAAAAGGTCATGCCCCTAACGCGCCAACCCACCTATAAAAAGATGCGTGCATCAGCTAGGCGAAGTCGGGACAAGTCATTCATTAAGTTCGTAATGAAGCCTGTTACGATCGCTCATGTCACACAACGCCCAACCATTCGGGCAACTTTTTACTGCAAGCGTCAACTATCAAGGAGTAAGTCGAATATGCGTAAGTTACCCGTTTATGTTCTCACATTAGTCGCAGCGCTGCTGTTATCGGTGACCGCATTCGCACAGGATGCCACGACTGTTCCCGGTACGGGAGAACGCGAATACCGCGTGGATATCGGCGAGATCGTCGGTAACGCCGATAGTTACTACGGCAGCTCGGTGTCGCTCGAAGGCAATATCATCGAATTGGTGAATGTGAAAACGTTCATTCTGGATGATGGCGCGGCGCTGGCGACCAATCAGGTGATCGTCATCAACAACACCGGCTACGAGTATCCATTGTGGGTGACGGCGGATAACCGCATCCGTGTGACCGGTATTGTGCATCCCCGCACCAGCGATGGCGGCTTAGATTTGCTGATGAGTGGTGGCATGATGGCAACCACGCCCGACTCGGAAACAACGCCGGAAGCGACTCCCGAAATGGAAATGATGCCGATGGACGACATGGAGCGCGGCAACGTCAACCCGTTGACGAGTGAAGTCGTGCCGGAACGCTTCTACGACTGGGTGATCTTGGAACTGACCTCTATCGAAGACATGACGCTGTTTGTGGAGTAAGACGCACTAATCGCAGTCAGCTAACCATGTAATCAAAACGGGCGATCCTGTGTAGGATCGCCCGTTTTTGTTGCAGCTCATGCGCGCTTAGAACGTTGTCACACGGTGGCACGCCACCCAATGCCCGGGCGTGATTTCGATCAGTTCGGGATCGGGTTCTTGATAGCAAATGCCATTGACCGCCACCGGACAGCGCGTGTTGAAGTTGCAGCCCAACGGCGGGCGCGCCGGACTTGGCACATCGCCCCGCAAAATAATGCGCTGACGGTCACGCTCAGCCAGCGGGTCAGGCACAGGAACCGCCGACAACAGCGATTGCGTGTAGGGGTGCAGCGGGTTGTCGTAAACATCATCGGTCGTGCCGATCTCGACGATTTTACCCAGATACATCACCGCCACGCGGTCGCAGATGTGGCGCACCATGCTCAAGTCGTGGGCGATGAACAGATACGTCAGGTTAAATTCCTTCTGCAAGTCTTCCAGCAGGTTCACCACCTGCGCCTGAATCGACACGTCGAGCGCCGAAATCGGCTCATCCGCGACGATGAACGTCGGGTTGAGCGCCAACGCGCGCGCGATGCCGATGCGCTGACGCTGACCGCCGCTGAACTCATGCGGATAACGGTTGACGTAATAGGGGTTCAAGCCCACTTTTTCAAGCAGATTTTCGACAAACTCTTGTAGTTCGCTTTTGTTATCGAAAATTTTGTGGATGCGTAACGGCTCGCTGACAATATTGCCGACGCTCATACGCGGATTCAGCGATGCAAACGGGTCTTGGAAGATCATCTGCATTCGGCGGCGCATCTGGCGCAGCTCGTTCGAGGCAAGCGTGGTTAACTCTTTGCCCTCAAACACCACCGAGCCTTCGGTTGGCTGATACAGTTGCAGCACGGTGCGACCGGTGGTGCTTTTACCGCAACCCGATTCACCCACCACGCCGAGCGTCTCGCCCTTATACACATCAAAATCGACACCATCGACCGCTTTCACCGCGCCGACCTGCCGCTGCACGATCAAGCCTGCGCTGATCGGAAAATGTTTCTTCAAGCCGCGCACGCGCAGCAGCACTTCGCGCTCTTCGGGCTTGGGGGTGGGTTGTTGGGCGGGCATCGCCGTGGGCATCATATTGGGAATAACACTAAACATGGGCGGTTTCTCCTTCATACAGCGGCTGCCCGGTGCGAACATCAACCCAACAGGCTTTAACATGATCTGGCTCGGATCCGGGTCCGGGGATCAACGGTGGCGTATCAACATCGCACTTACCGGGAATGCGATAGGTGCAGCGGGCGAAGAAGGGGCAGCCGACCGGTTCTTTACGCATGTCGGGCGGCGAACCTTCAATCTGGACGAGCTTTTCCTCACCTTGCCGCATGTCATGGCGCGGCAGTGACTTCAGCAAGCCCAGCGTGTACGGATGGCGCGTGTCTTTGAACACTTGCACCACGGGTCCACGTTCGACCACGCGCCCACCATACATCACCTGTACGGTATCGGATAAGCCCGCGACCACACCTAAGTCATGGCTGATCCAGATCATCGCCATGCCCAGTTGATCTTTCAAGCGGCGCACGAGGTCGAGAATCTGCGCTTGAATAGTCACGTCAAGCGCGGTGGTCGGTTCGTCAGCGATCAGCAGTTTCGGGTTGCACGACAACGCCATAGCGATCATCACGCGCTGGCGCATACCACCGGAAAATTGATGGGGATAATTCTTGAGGCGACGCTTGGCATCGGGGATGCCCACCATCGTAATTAACTCGGCAGCGCGGTCAGTGGCTTCATTTTCACTCATGCCCAAGTGCAATTTGAGCGCTTCCGTGATCTGCGAGCCGACGGTCAATACGGGGTTGAGCGATGTCATCGGGTCTTGGAAGATCATGGCGATGTCGGCACCGCGCACAAGCCGCATCTCCTCATTGGAGATTTTAAGCAGGTCGCGCCCCTGAAACAGCACTTCGCCATTTTCGATCTTGCCGGGCGGCATTTGAATCAAGCGCATGATCGACAGCGCGTGAACACTCTTACCGCTGCCACTTTCGCCCACTACGCCGAGCGTTTCACCCTCTTTGAGTTTATACGACACGTCATTGACGGCGTACACGATGCCTTCTTGCGTATAAAACCGCGTGACGAGGTTTTTAACCTCCATTAAAACGCTCAATGCGTTTCCCCTCCTTAGTATTATTGCCCTGACCGGATCGCACGTGGGCATATCCGTCTCAAGATTAACGGATTGTTGCACGCTTGTTATAGTGAGTTTGCAAAATTATGCGCGGGCTGTCAAGCGGCGCGGGGATTTTGCCTCATGGCAATTTACAACATGCCTGTGTTGTCTACGCGCCGCCGATGTAAAAGGTTCATTTTAGGCGCGAAACTGCACAGGCGCGGTGGGGCTTGATGCGAAATCCAAGCCCCACCCGCAGCATCACGCTTCTAGGGTGGCGGGGGCGTTAAACATGCCCTTGAGAACACGCTCAATCGTCATGGTGTGAACACATACGGCGCGGCTGGCGAAAAATGAGCAGTCACACTTCCAGCCGTTTTCCTCATCGAAGTGCGTGAAGTGATCGCTGTTTTCGCCGCTGAACGAGACATCGAATGCCTTGAAGTGCAGACGATCCACCTCATCGGCATAGCGATGCGCCTTCTCAACATCGCTGACTACGTTTTGACCGGGTGCATAGGGCAGCGGCGAGCGCTTGAGCATCGGCTTAAACACGCGCTCCAATGTCATGATGTGGGGGCAAATCGCATGGCTGCGAAAGCCGGGGCAAGAGCAATCCCAACCATCGTTGCTCAAGCTGATGATGTAGGTGTCGTTATCACCTTTGAACTCAACAACGAACGAGTGAAATGTGATGCGTTCGGGCTGGGCGGCGTAGAGCTTCGATTTTTCGATTTTGCCGATCATGCCGTAGTCCATTGTAAAGTGCCTCCGTTTTGCTTCTCAACCTTTTATGTCAAAATTAAAAAACACGCGGATAGGCTGATCCCTATCCGCGTGTTGTAATCACGGTGGTGGTGGGTGCAAAAGATGCTATGGTTTTATCTGCATCCATGTTTGTGTGCGTTTTCTCAATCGAGTGCATAGGGTTAGTTTATGCCAAGTTTAAGCCTATGTCAATAAATGTAGATAGTGCCAAGCATCATGCGGTTAGGATGTACACTGCCCCCTTAAATCATGAGTCGCGCGTGGTTAAGAACAGCGCGCGCTTCGCACCCGGCAGGGTGTAATCGAAGCCGCACGACTGAAAAAACGCATCCGACGACGTGATCGCCATGACTTCCAGCACGCCCAATTCACGCGCGCGCTCAATGCACGCTTCAACCAGCGCATGACCGATGCCATGTCCCTGTACTGACTTGGCAACGGCAAGACTGCGAACTTCCGCCAGCTTGCGCGAATAAATTTCCAACACCACACAGCCGATCAGATCGCCGTGTTCGTCCACTGCTAAAAAGAACGACGGCAGCAGGTGATCGAGTTCGTCGTAGGTGCGTTCTAAGATCGTGCCTTCTTCCACATACGGGCGAATCAGGTCTTGAATTGCGGGAATATCAGCGCTGACCGCGCCGCGCACTTTTACGAAGGTCTGAGGATACGTCGCCATAAAAATAGGTTGCCTATCTGTAGATCGCGTTCATAGTTATATTCTAGCCAATTATTCAATTCTGTATAGGCTTGCAGCAGCGTGTGCGAATCGTCGTCGCTGCCCGTGACCCATGGCATATAATCAACCTGCGCCACGATCACGTAAGGCGGTAACGCCGCCCACAGAATTTCAACCGTTTCAGCGCGCCACTCCGGTGGATACCAATCCGCCACCAACGGAAACTGAAAGATAAAGCGCACAGCTGGGTTGAGTTCGCTCATGAAGTAAATTTCCGGACGAAACCCCCAGATGAACAGCGAATCGCCCGCCGCGACGCGCTCACGCAAAAGTTGCGCCACTTGCAGCGACTCGCCCGCGTCGAACTCACCAGCGATGAAGGTCGTGTGATAAGCGACTTGATCCTGCTCACCCGTGAGATAAGGCAAGGCGCGCCCCCATACACCCGCTGCCAGCACA
>JBGSRB010000145.1:0-8877 GCA_041737735.1 Anaerolineae bacterium
CTGTTCTTCGATCCACACGCGCAAACGTCCGGCGATAAAGGTCAGCACCGCCGCGCGCACCTCTGCCGACACTTCGACAGGTTGCAGCGCCGCCGCCTGATCGACCGCACGCGCCAAGTCGAGATCAAGTCCCTTGCCCGCCGCGATCTGAATGATGCCCAGTGCCGCGCGGCGCAAACCGTAGGGATCAGCCGTCGCCTTGGGTTCTAAGCCCACCGCGAACAAGCCAACCAGACTATCTAACCGATCGGCGATGGCGAGCAGCGTGCCTGCCTCACTGGTCGGCAGATCATCATCGGCGCTGCGCGGCTGCCAATGCTCATAGATCGCGTTGGCAACCGCATCATTTTCACCGCTTAAGCGCGCATACACCCGCCCCATTGCGCCTTGCAGCGAGGTGAGTTCGACCACCATCTGCGCCGCGAGATCGGCTTTCGCCAAGCCTGCCGCGCGTTCGGCGGTGGCAATCGTCGCAGCATCGACGTGCAGCAGTTCGCCCAACGGCGCGATCAAACGCGCGATGCGCTGATTTTTGTCGAGCATTGAGCCGAGTTTCTCTTGAAACGTGAGCGTACTCAGGCGCGGCAGAAAATCCGCGATCTGCTTTTTGGTGTCTTGCGCGTAGAAGTAATCGGCATCGCTGAAGCGCGCGCGCAGCACCTGTTCGTTGCCGTGCGCCACTTGAGCAAGATGCTGATCATCGCCATTGCGCACCGCGATGAAATATGCCAGCAGATCGCCCTGCGCGTTTTCGACGGCGAAATAGCGCTGCTTTTTCCGCATCACGGTGATCAGCACTTCGCGCGGCAGCTTGAGATATTGTTCTTCAAACTTACCCAACAGCGCGGTCGGCGCTTCGACCAAGTTGGTCACTTCATCCAGTAGCGCTTCATCCGACGGAACGCGCCCGCCCACACTTGCCGCGAGTTTTGCAACTTGATCCGCGATGGCGGCACGGCGCGCGGCGTGATCCAGCACGATCTGCTCATTTTCCAGCGCGGCGAAATAGGCAGCAGCGTTGGTGATCGTGTGTTCGGGCGAATCATACGGACGCAAGCCGCGCGTGATGTTCCCGCTGACCACGCCCGCATACGCAAACGGGATCACTGTTTCGCCATGCAGCGCGACGATCCAGCGGATCGGGCGGCTGAAGGCGATTCCGCTGTTGTTCCAGCGCATCGACTTACCGAACTTGATCCCCGCGATGAAGGCGGGCAGCGCGTCGGCTAACACCTGGGCGGCGGGCTTGCCCGTTTCTTGCACCAGCGCCGTGACATAACGCCCGCCGTCCATCTCTTCGACGCGCAGATCATCCACGTTCACGCCCTTACCACGCGCGAAACCCTGTGCGGCTTGGGTTGGTTTGCCATCGGCGTCGAACGCGCGATCCGCCGAAGGACCGCGCATGACCTGCTCAAAATCGGTTTGGCGCGGCGCGAGATCGCGCGCATGAACGACGATGCGGCGCGGCGTGGCGTAAACATGCAGATCGCCATGCGTCAGCCGCAGATCAGCCAGCAGCTTGGGCGCGGCGACGCGAACTTGCGTCAGCGCATCATCGACATCATCGGCGGGCAGTTCTTCGACGCCGATCTCGAATAAGAAATCGGCAGGTGCGCTGGCGATCTGCGCGTTTGCCAGCGGCGTGACCGCACCAACGGCGGGCGCGCTCCACAAACTTGCGAGTTTATCGAGTGGATATTCCATCTCCATGCGCTGATCGGCGTAGGCTTTGGCGACGCGCCGCGTCATGTCGCGCATCCGGCGGAAATAGCTGGCGCGTTCGGTCACGCCAATCGCGCCGCGCGTATCCAGCACGTTAAACAAGTGGCTGCACTTCAACACATAGTCGTAAGCGGGAATGACTAAGCCAGCATCGAGCGCGCGCTTGCTTTCGCTTTCATAGACATCGTAGGTTTGGCGCAAGCCGTCCACATCCGCCACTTCAAAGTAGTATTTGCAGTGTTCGATCTCGCTGCGGAGCAGCACATCGCCATACAACAGGCTGTCTTGCGCGCCGCGCAGCCATTCGATCTGCCACACCGAGTCTTTGCTTTGCAAAGGCAGCGCGATGCGCTCCAGACCGTAGGTGATCTCGACGCTGACCGGATCGAGTTCCAAGCCGCCCGCCTGCTGGAAGTAGGTGAACTGCGTGATCTCTTGACCATCGAGCCACACTTCCCAGCCGAGTCCCCATGCGCCTAAGGCGGGGCTTTCCCAGTTGTCTTCCACAAAGCGGATGTCATGCTCACGCGGGTTGATGCCGAGCGCCTCTAGCGACTTTAGATAGAGTTCCTGCGGGTTGCCGGGGTCGGGCTTGAGGATCACTTGATATTGATAATAATACTGCATTCGATTCGGGTTTTCGCCATAACGCCCGTCGTCGGGGCGCACGCTTGGCTCAACATAGGCGACGCGCCACGGTTCGTGACCCAGCACGCGCAGCAGCGTGGACGGGTTGCCCGTTCCCGCGCCCACCTGAATGTTATACGGCTGCCAGATCACACAGCCCTGTTCCGCCCAAAAGTGATGCAACTTCAGGATGATGTCCTGAAAACTTAACGGTTTCGTCATGCGGTGATCCTAGTCTGCTTGGTGGAAAATCGCGGCTCATTATAGTCGACGATCCGCCCGATTTACACGGCGGCATGAGAACTGCGTAAGCGTATCAAAATCACGATCAAGGCGTCATCCGTCGAAACGGACAATCAAGGCAGAGGGCGCCACAGCGGATAGTTGTCGCTGCCGTTCTCGTTGGTAAGCTGCATCCGGTTTGCGCCATTCGCGCTGACAATGAAAATGTCGCTATCACCATCGCGGTCGCTGCTGAACGCGATCCACTCGCCATCCGGCGCTACGGCAGGGAACACATCTTCGGCAGGGTTCTCGGTCAGGCGAGTGGTGGTACCGTCGATATTCGTGCGGAAAATCTCATGCTGCCCATTAACGATCTCCATAGTCACCCTATAGGTTTCATCTGGTGCCATCGAGGGATCGAGCGCGCGGTAATCAGTCGCAATGTCCTGCTGCTGAACCGTTGCCGCCTGCAATTCCCCTGTTTCCAGATCGACGGAAACATCCCCTCCAGTGGGGTTGGAGTAAAACAGCAGCGAACGTCCGTCAACCGACCACAACAGCGTAACGTCAGGTTGAGCAATATTTTCGATGACCGTAGGGTCGCTCATAGTCGGGCTGTCCAGATCCAACACCACGACATGATGCTGAAGGTCAGGCGTCTCACCCACCGCCGCTAGCCACCGTCCGTTGGGTGACCACGACAGGTTGCTATATGACGATACCCCTTCGATGTCGGTCAAGCGTTGCACACCACTGCCATCGCCGTTCATCAAATAGATGTTATTCGCGTTTTCGTCGGTGCTGTCGCGCTCGGCAATGAACGCGATCTGCTGATTTCGCAGGCTCGCCGTCGAAATCGTCGGGGTTGGCACAAGCGATTCATCCACGGGTTCGAGCCAATAGCGATCCGCGCTGCCTTCTGCCGTCCAACCCCGACCATCGACTTCATACCAGATGTAGCCGTCGGCGCACACGGGCCCATCCGTGACCGTGAACACTGTCCCCGGTGGCAAGCGCCGCAGCACCGCGCGATTCGTGCCTGCCCCCACGCGCACATTATTCGCCTCTGCGCTCATGGTCACACGTGCGACCATGCCCGCGTACAACCGTGATGGTTGCGTTCCTTCGCACATGGTTGCGGTTGGGCTGAGGGTAACGTTAGGTGTGGTATCGATCACCACCGGAATACTCGTCGTCGGCGTGGCGCGACCGATGCCGATCTGCGTTTCGGCGCCAAACTGGAAGACCACGCCGCTTAACCCCACCGCGTACAACGCGCCCAAGCCCACCACCAGCACGATCGCCAGTGTGACCACCGTGACCAGCACGCCCCGATTAGAACGCGCCCGCGCTGGTACAGGCGGCACGAGATCACCAGTCAACGGGCTGGTGATCGGCGCGTGCGCGCGCGACGTTGATGGCAGCGGACGATGCGGGCGCGTGCTTTTGAGCGCGTCGTTCAACACCACCTGCTGCCCCATGCCTGCACGCGGTGTCACCCTCTGCGCCAGTCGATCATAAAAATCATCCGGGGGCAGCGCTCCGCTGGTGCAGTCGAGATACTGCGTTAGCACAAAGATCGGGAAGTTTTCACCCGCCACTAAAATCGGAAACAGCGGCTTATTCTCGTTATCCGCCAGCACGATCTCGCGCTGCACCCAGCGCGACGCGCGCGACTCCGGCGTCATGATCACGATGAACGCGCCCGCCGCTTTCAGCGCATCAACGATCACATCCCACCAGATTTCGCCGTAGTCGATGCGTTCATCGATCCACACGTCGAAACCATGATCGAGCAGCGCCTGCGTCAGCGCGCGCGCGTAATCGAGGTTCTGCTTGCTGTAGCTGATAAAAATATGCGCCATCTTGGATTTACCCGCTGAATAGTGTAATTCATAAGTAAGTGTAGCCGAAAATGGCGGTCAGATGCTACCTTGCACCCTACGCAACCTTTAGAATTATTGTATGTCTGACGAGTCATGTGTATAATTGCGCCATAGTTGGGGGGATTAGGTCTGTGTCGGCTGCCGACGAAATCAAAGGTCGCTTAGATATTGTGCAGTACATCAACCAATATGTGCCGCTGAAGAAGCAGGGCAAATATTGGAAAGCGCCTTGTCCGTTTCATGGTGAAAAAACGCCCTCGTTCGTCGTCAACGAAGATAATCAGTCGTGGCGCTGCTTCGGCGCGTGTGCCACCGGCGGCGATATTTTCAACTTCGCCATGAAGCAAAACGGCTGGACATTCCGCGAAGCGCTGGACGAACTGGGCAAGCTGGCAGGCGTGGAAGTGCGCCGTCAGACGCCCGAACAGCGCCAGCGTGGGGAACGCCTCGACACGCTGCGCGGCATCATGAAGAACGCCGCCGATTTTTATCACGAGCGCCTTGGCGAACCCGACGACACCACACGCGGCGTGCTGAATTACGCCGTGAACAAGCGTGGCTTGACACTCGAAACCCTGCGCTTGTTCCAGATCGGCTATGCGCCCGATGAATGGCGCTTCATGACCGACGCGCTGACCGCTTTAGGCTACAGCGAAGACGAACTGATCGAAGTGGGGCTGGCGAATCGCAGCGACAACGGGCGCGTGTATGATCGCTTCCGCAACCGCTTGCTCATCCCAATCCGCGATGATCGTGGGCGTGTAGTCGGTTTTGGCGGGCGCGCGCTCAGCGCCGACGAACAAGCGAAATACATCAACTCGCCGCAATCACCCCTGTTCGATAAAAGCGGATTACTGTTCGCGCTCGATCTGGCGAAGCCTGCGATCCGCGCGACGGAAACCGTCGTGATCGTCGAAGGTTATCTCGACGCGATTCAGGCGCATCAAGCGGGTTATACCAACGTCGTCGCGCAGATGGGTACAGCGCTGACCGACACGCAGATCAAAGCGCTGGCGAAACTTGCTAAGCGCGTCGTCATGTCGCTGGACAGCGACGCCGCCGGACAAAGCGCCACGCGCCGCTCGTTAGAAGTGGCGCGCACAGCCCTGCAAGCCGATTACGCCGCGCGCATGGCGATTGACATTCGTATTCTCACGGTTCCCGACGCCAAAGACCCGGACGATCTGATCCGTGAGCATCCTGAAACGTGGGCAAGCTTGGTCGAAAACGCGACGCCCGTTCCCGATTACGTGATCGATGCTGAACTCGCGGCGCTGCCCGCTAACGCCACCCTGCCCGAACGCGAAGCGGCGGCGCGGCGATTGCTGCCCATGCTCACCGCGTCGGAAAGCGAACTCTACCGCAAAGACAACTTGCAAAAGCTGGCGCTGCGCCTGCGGATCGCGGAGCGCGATCTGCTCAATTGGGCGGCAGATCAACAGCGCCACGACGCGGCGAAGCCCAAACCCGCGACACAAACTACAACAGCACCCGACGCGCCCGCTGACGATGAGCCGTATTTTCCGCCGCTTGATTTTGACGCCGCCCCGCCCGATGATGATGCCGAGTGGTCCGACGCACCCGAACTCGCCGCTATTCCCAAGCGCGATCTGCATGAAGCCCAAGTAACCGCGCGCGAAGCGGCAGCCGAAGCCCACTGTTTAGGCGCACTGTTTCACCAGCCCGAATTGATCTATCCCATCAATCGCAAGCTGCGTGAACTGGCGAACAATGATGCGGGTCTGCGGCGCGTCGCCCTGATGGATTTCACGGCTGATGATTTCACACGCACGGGCTATCGGCAGTTGATGGCGGCGTTTCTCGAAGGAATTGGGCAGGATGAACGCGATCCGCTTGATCATGTGCGTGCTGCCGCGCAGCATAATCTCGATGGCGAGCTGGCTTTCGTGCTGGCGGATCACTGGGACACGTTGCGTCCGCGTTTGTTCAATGGCTTAGCGGCTGATCTCGCGGTGTGTTTGCGGCAAAGTCGCCGCTTTGCCAACGAGGAACCGCACACGGAACTGGTGACGCAGGCGCTGCGTTTGCGGCGCGCGCGTTTAGGGCGCGACTTGCACGAACTCAGTTTTTTGCAAGCTGACGCAGCCGATGATGATGACCTTCCCTACGCAACCCGCGCGCAGTTGGTTATACTGGCGCAGCGGTTGATCGACCAAGCGCTTCATCAGCGCACCCATCCGCAGCGACTGTAACACAAGGTTTGATATGGTGAAGAAACCGGCACGTAAGACCAAAACAACCGACGAGTTTCGCAAGGTCAGCACTGACGACGCGGAAGCCGTCACCGTAGGCTATGACGACGAACTCGATGAGGTTGACGATGGCGACGACGCGCTGTATGACAGCGCCGAAGTCAAAGACGAAGAACTCGATTTAGTGATCGTGGAAGAAGATGATCTCGACGAGTTCGATGATGATCTCGCGCTGAGCGAAACGGCGCGGCTCGAAAGCTACGGCATGGCGGATGACCCCGTGCGGATGTATCTCAAAGAGATCGGGCAGGTTCCGCTGCTCGACTCGAACCGCGAGACGTGGCTCAGCACGCAGATCGCCGCCGACCGCATGTTGCAAGAAGAGTTCGACAAGCTGCACAGCCTGAACGCCGACGCCCCGCGTGATGATGCTGAAGTGCTGCGCGCGGTCTATGCGCTGATCCTCAAACAGTGGACAGCGCTGCAAAAGAATGCCGTCAAACTGACCGTGACCGCGCCCGATCTCAAAGCGCTGATCGACGAAGTGCAAGCGGTCGCGGAAGCATGGGATGTCAGCGGCGAGTCGTATGTTCGCACCTATCTGCGCCAGCGTGACTGGGGGCGCGATGAAGCATGGACGACCTACGCGCGCCAGATTTTCGACGTGATCAGCGGGTTGTATCTGATGCCCTTCCGCGAGCAGATCAAGCTGCGTAGTTTTGTCGCGCGCACGGGCGACCTGCCCGACACCGACACGTTTAATCAGTGGTTGGGCGAAGACGATGACGCACTCGCCAACCTGCATGAACTCTACGATCTCGTGTCGGCGCGCTCAGAACTCGCCGCCGAGTCGCTCACACGCGCCAACTTGCGCTTGGTCGTCAGCGTTGCCAAGCGCTATATGGGACGCGGCATCAACTTTCTCGATCTGATCCAGGAAGGCAACATCGGCTTGCTGCGCGCGGTCAGCAAATTCGACCACACCAAAGGTTTTAAGTTCAGCACCTACGCCACATGGTGGATTCGCCAAGCGATCAGCCGTGCGATTGCCGACCAAGCGCGCACGATTCGCATTCCCGTGCATATGGTCGAGACGATCAACCGTTTGATGCGCGTCCAGCGCCAACTGACGCAGGATTTAGGCGCTGAGCCAAGCGCCGAACAGATCGCGCTAGAAATGGACTTCTTGAGCGCTGAGGATACACAGGCGATCAAGCTGATCCGCCGCGACGGGATCAAGATGGACGCCGCGTTACAGCGCAAGCTGCGCCGCGCCGCGCAAAAGGTGCGCCGCATTATGCGCTTGTCGCAAGAACCGATGAGTCTGGAAATGCCGATCGGTCAAGAAGACAACAGTCAATTGGGCGATTTCATCGAAGACGACAAAGTGCCGGGTCCCGTGGATGCGGCGAGTCGACAGTTGCTCAAGGAACAGATTCGCTCAGCGTTGGGCGTGTTGAGCGAGCGCGAACGCGAAGTGCTGGAAATGCGCTTCGGCTTGACCGACGGGCAAGATCACACGCTCGAAGAAGTGGGCAAACATTTCGGCGTCACGCGCGAACGCATCCGCCAGATCGAAGCCAAGGCGCTGCGTAAACTGCGGCATCCCACGCGCAGCCGTCAACTGCGCGATTATCTGGAAACGTGATCGACTGCCAATGCCAGTCCGACGCTTAACATATTGTCCCGTGTGTGGGCAGCGCTTGACCGAACGCGAAGAAGGCGGGCGGATGCGCCAAGCGTGCGCCAACTGCGGCTATGTGCATTATGTCAATCCAGTTCCCGCCGTCGGCATATTGATCGAGATGGACGGCGGGATCGTGTTGATCAAGCGGCTGCATCCCCCGCATCGCGGCGCGTGGACGCTGCCGAGCGGCTTTATCGAAGAAGATGAAAGCGCCGAAGAAGCCGCCGCCCGCGAAGCCGAAGAAGAAACCGGCTTGAAAGTCGAGATCATCGAGCTGGCGGGCGTCAATTCGTTTCCAGAGGGACCACCCCTCAGCGGGATCATGGTCTTTTTCCGCGCGCGCCCGCTGGGTGGCACGCTGCAAGGCGGCGACGATGCCGAAGATGCGCGCGTGTTCATGCCTGAAGACATGCCGCTGCTGCCTTTCCGCACGCACCGTGAAGCGATGGCGCAGTGGTTGAATCGCTTCGCCCCGAACGTGACCACCGACGCGCACCACGCCGAAAGCGACGCA
>JBGSRB010000175.1:0-1887 GCA_041737735.1 Anaerolineae bacterium
GCCGGAGTTGCCGAACACCAGCACGAACGCCGCGCCCCACGCGCCGCGCGCGACGCCGACGCCGATCTCGTCGTAGTTGGTGCTGACCAAACCGGCGTAGTGAATGCCGCTGTTGACCCAAAACGTCCACGCGGTATCGGTACCCGCGTTAGTGCCGCCATAGATGTTCTCGCTGACCTGCGCCGATGGATAACCGGAAGCCAACGCGCGCGTGCGCGGACCTGATCCATCGGGGCGGGTGTGGCTGACATTGCCGGTATCGACAATCCACTGGGCTTGGCTTTGCGCGGCGGCATTGAGCGCGCCGTTGGCACGATATGCCCATAAGCCGCGCTGCGCCCGCAGGTTGTTCACCCGCGCCAGCAGATCGCCGCCTTCCTGCGCGCGCACGGGTGCGGTGAAGCCGCCCGCCGCGACGATGAGGGTCAAAACGAAGATCAGTAACTTTCGCATGGGCGCGATTTTAGCATGGGACGTGCCAAAAACGAACGGAGAGTCCGCGCGCTAGGCGGCAGGGATGCTGCGTGAGTCACCCAGTTGACTCCATACCATACGGTATGGTATGCTCTAACCATACTGGAAGGTATGGTATCATGGCACGCAAAAGTAAACGTGATTGGTTGATCGAAACGCTGACGCTGCTGCCCGAAGTGGGCGCGCAAAATTTGACGATTGATGTGCTGACCGAACGACTCGGCGTTACGAAAGGCTCGTTTTATCATCATTTTGGCAGCTTTGCCGCCTTCAAAGAAGCGCTGCTCACGTTCTTTGAGACGGAAGGCACGCTGCAAATCATCGACCTGACCGAGCAGGCAGCCACTCCGCAGGCGAAACTTAAGCGACTGCTGGATATAACGGCGAGTTTTCCGACGGCGGTCGAGGTCGCGGTGCGCGCGTGGGCGCTGCAAGATGAGATGGTGCGTGCGTATCAAGCACGCATCGACGCGCGGCGCATCGCCTATTTGCATGAGTTGTTTCGCGAACTCACGGGCGATGAGGCAGAGGCTTTCCAACGGGCGCAGTTGTTATACGTCATCTACATTGGCAGTCAGCAGGTCATACCGCCGATTCAGGGTGAAGATTTAATTCGCCATTACGCCGAATTGACGCATGGACTCGTGGCTGAAGGTTGATCGGTTCGGGCGAGTTTATTTACATTCTAAACAAGGACACGCGCTCATGGCGACACAAGTACACACTGCAAGTTCCACCCTGCCGCACATTCCCGCCCTCGATCCCCTGTTCGCCAGCGCCGATCACATCGACGTGAAAACGGCGATCAGCGATCTGCCGCTGCGCGCATTCGTCGCGCGCCTGTTGGGTTATCAACCCGCATGGGTCACGGCGCTGTATGGCATCCGTTGGGGTTTCGTGCGGCTGTTGGGCATGAAGCAGGCGGGGATTCCGCAGCCCGTCCGCATGACCGCCGACGATGTGCCGATGACAGCGGGCGCGAACAGCAAATTTCTG
Organism: Anaerolineae bacterium; assembly: GCA_041737735.1. Lineage (GTDB taxonomy): Bacteria > Chloroflexota > Anaerolineae > Aggregatilineales > Phototrophicaceae > Flexifilum. The sequence goes on from JBGSRB010000175.1 coordinate 1,471, forward strand.
ACTTTTAACGTGGTTGCCGTGCAGGACGATGCTTACTGGTTCGCGCAGGCGTCAGAAAGTCATCTCGATGCGACGCTCGGCGTGATCCGCGAGCCGCTGCCCGATGGACGCCAACGCTATCATGTGGTTACGCTGGTGCATTATCAGCACTGGACGGGGCGCGTCTATTTCAACGTGATTCGCCCGTTTCATCATCTGGTGGTCGGCGCGATGCTGCGTCATGCGGCAGGCTAAACGGGTTATAATCCGACCAACGTTGGCTTGAAAGGATCGCTAACCCGTGCGTCTGGTCTATGTCGCCGCCGCGTGGACGCTTGGTGTGATCGCCGCGACGCACGATGCGCTGCGCGTTCCCTTCGCGTGGCTGCTGCTGGCAGTAATCGCGGGTGGTTTGGCGTTCGCATGGCGCAGTTTGAA
>JBGSRB010000202.1:0-2796 GCA_041737735.1 Anaerolineae bacterium
AGCGCCCGCCCGATAGCCACCCGCTGACGTTCGCCGCCGGAAAGCTGCGACGGACGCCGCGCCAGCAGCGCATCCAAGCCGATGCCGGTGATCTGGCTGATGCGCGCCACCCGTGCGGGAACTTCCTGCTCGCGTTTACGCAGCGCCAGAAAAAAGCCCACCGTGCGCCCTGCTTCCCAATGGGGCATCAGCGCGCCGCTTTGAAACACCATGCCGATGCCACGTTCCTGCACCGGAATCTCATCCAGCGGCACATTGTCATATAGGATCGTGCCGCTGTCGGGCGTTTCTAAACCCGCCACCAAGCGCAGCAGCGTGCTTTTGCCGCACCCCGAAGGACCCACTAATGCTAGCACTTCACCCGTGGTCAGCTTGAACGATACATCGTCCAGCGCCGTGATCGCGCGCGTTTCGCTTTGCGGAAATTGTTTTGAGACGTGCAGCAGCGTGATCGTGGTCATAGGTGGGTCACTCCATACGCAGCGTGGTGGCAGCGCGGTCACACAGCAGTTGACCACCCGCGTTCAGCCAGCTTGCCAATGCGGGGCTGTCGGCGCGATTCTGCACGGCGTCGGCATAGATCGTCGTTCCCCAATTATAGTAGCGCTGCGTTTCGGCAAACCACGTGTCAAACGAGCGCCAGATCACGCCGGGGCCGCCGTTGTAGCACGCCATCGCCAAGCCGGGATCGTTATCCGCCTGATCAAGACAATAATTGAGGAAATCAGCGCCGCGCCGCGCGTTCGTGTCCGGATCAAGCTGATTTTCGTCCGTCGTGAAGTGAAACGGCATCACCTGAAACAAACCCTGCGCGCCCGCGCTGCTGCTGACGAGATAATGCCCGCACGACTCGATCTGCATCACGGTCGCCAGCAGGTTGGGATCAAGGTCATGTTCGTTCGCCCACCGCCCAATGCTGCTGCTCCAGTAATCGACTTCGCGCGTGAACAGCGGCGCGATGATGCCGTCATATGGAATATACGCGCGATCAATGCCCGTCGCGTGCGGCATCGCGCCGATCCCGCGATGCGCGTAAGTTAGCGTCGCGCGCAGCAGATGGGGAAGCAGCAGGGCGAGCGCCGCGATCAGCAGCGCCCAACCCACTAAGCGTATGACGTATTTGAACAGTAGTCTCACGATAACGCTTGCTTACTCTCATTAACTCGCTCGTTCGAGTGTATCGCAGAACGGTTGCCCCGTCACACCGCTGACTTGCAGCGTGAACGCCGTTTCCACGGTCGCCGTCTGCCACATCTCGAATGGCACGCCGCATTCATAGGTGTTATCGCCCTCGCCGCGCAGCATCAGCGTATAATTTTCGCTGCGTTCGGCTTCGCGCTCACACCCGCGACAATTACCCGTGCGCGTCAAATTGACTTCGGGCCAGTTCGGTTCGCCTAAACTTGCGCCCGCTGCATTGACCGCGCGGCTGAAGCCCCAACGATCCACCGTGTATGTACAGCGCATGTCGTAAACGGGTTCGTCGCGGTAGGTGGGTGAACACACGCGCTGCTCACGGAACGTACCATCGCCGCTATCGATGCGCCGCACTTCGCACGATTCGCCATCCTGCACGCGGGTAGTGCTGCGCTGTTCTTCGCGCCGTGACACGCTGTAAGCATCGCCGGGCATCGCATCGCACCACGCAGTTTCGCTGCGCGCGTCGAACGACTCAATATTGATCGCGCGCTCCCACGCATGACCTGTGACATACACGTTGGTATCGCTGCGGATCAGGAAGATCGACGCGATGCCCCCGCAGATCAGCAGCAGCACCACCGCGCCGATGATCAACACCGGACTCACACGGCGCGACGGCGCCTCATCCTTGATCACGCCCGCCGCCCGCAGATCGCGCTCGTGTCCTTCCTGTTCGATGTTGCGTTCCGCCATCGCTGCGAAGGCTGCATTTTCAGCGCGCCGTTCTTCGCCCACCGTTCCCGCGCGCGTGGCGTTTTCCAGCCCGGCGCCGCACTGAAAGCAAAATTTCTCATCGCTTGGGTTAGGCGTTTGACACGACGCGCAGATCACATCAACGCCGCGACTGACATGATCGGCAACAGCGCGCTTTTCTTCATCCGACGGAAAACGGCGTTTGCGCGGGTCTTGCGCCGATCCACAGTTGGGGCAAAACTTGTGCGTCAGCGCGGGCAAATTCGGCGTGCCGCAGAACTTGCAATCCCACACCATTTCAAACGTGCCTAAGTCTTCAACGCGCTGCTCATCGCTCATCTTGGTTGCTCCTCATGACGTGCTGTGCATCTACTCTTCATCATACCGCCAACGGATATTCCCGCGCAGCGCCACGTGTTAAAAACCGATCTAAGTCGTCGCGCTCAAGCGACTCAATGCGCGCAGCGTGATCACCGCTGTCAGCAGCACCGACACGCCGAAGATCACATTGATCACCAGCGCACCCGCCAGCGCGCCCTCGATCTGCGTCATCAGCAGCGCGCCCACGGGAATACCGATCACCAATGCTATAATTTTAACCTGAATTGTGCGCCGCATCAGATCAAGTGCGCGGTATAAGGGCCCAAATACGCCGCCGACCGTCGTGATCACGCCGTAGGGCGTCAGCGCGATCAGCGCGGGGATCGCGGGAAGCCAGCGTTCGCCCAACACAGGCGGAATCACGACGCCCGCCGCCAGCGCCAGCGCGCCATACACCAGCGGGCCGCCCACCCCTAACACCAGCAATACCCGTATGAAGTCGCGGCGCAGACCAACATAATCGCGCTTGCCCACCCGCTGCGGGATCACCGCTGTCATGTTATCGAAGATCGCGCCCGTCAG
>JBGSRB010000212.1:0-9937 GCA_041737735.1 Anaerolineae bacterium
CCTGCTTGCCGATCACGTGGATGTTATCCGCCAGCGCCATCGCCGCGTTCGTGCCGCGTGTGAGCGCCGACAGCGGCAAGCGCGCATTGCTCAATTGGTGCTGCGCGCGAATCGTGCCGAGAAAGGTCGCCAACGCGGTCATCTGATCGACGACTGCGCGATAACCATCGCGGATTTGCGTCAGACTCGCGCGGGTGAAACGCGCCAGATCATCCAGCGCGGTGTGAATATCACGTAGGAACGCTTGCGCCTCACCCACCGCGATACCATCCGCGCTGAGCGCCGCGAATGCTGCTTCGAGTCGATACAAATTGGGGCGCAGCAGCAGAATGTCGCCATTGTGCGCGCTGATGCGTTCCGCCAGCAACAGTTGAAGCTGATGCGCCGCGCGATCGTCGCGGTTGATGGTCAGGAGCAAATAGGCGGCGGCGGGCTGATCATCGTCGAAGATTAGCGCCAGCGCTTCAAACACGGCATCGGGCGCGGGCGTGATGTGCGCTTCGATCAGCAGCGCGCACCAGTCGATCAGCAAGCCGATCAGCGCCGCGTTCGCCCCGCGCGCGCGGGCGCGCAGTTCATCTAGCACGGTGACAGCGCGCGCCCAGTTACCGCTTTCGAGATAAATGCGCGCGGCGTCGAGATCGGCGGCGACTTCGAGATCGCTCTGGCGGCTCAAAATCGCGGCATATGCCTGCTGCGACGGGGGATAGCCCGGATCAAGCGCTAACGCGGGTTCGAGCGCGCGCAGCAATCCCGTGAGTTCTTCACGGCTCAAATGACGGCGCAAACGCTCATTCACGCGCCCGATCACGGCGCTGCGTTCGCGCTCAATCGGCGTGCGATATTCGGTGAGGTCTTTCCGCATCTCCAGAATCGACCCATAGCGCAAGCGCAAATTGGGATGCACGGCGCGGCTGATAATCGACACCAAGCGCGTGTTGACGCGCGCACCATCGGCACCGGGCAGCGCCACGCGGAAATCGTCGCCGGCGTCGCGCGGAATCTCGATGCGTCCGCCGCCCGTGAGGATGAAATAGAGCAGTTCGCCCACCTGATAAATATCGGTCTGGCGGCTGATGCCCTGCGCGGTGATCTCGTCGCCTTCGAGAAACACGGCGTTGCCCCAGTCGATCACTTTCAGGCGGTAATCGTCGCGGTTCCAGAACAGATGCTTGGCGTCAACATCGTTGTAGACGATCTCGTTCTGGTGCGCGGCGTTGAGCAGGTCGAGCAAGCCGTCGATCACGACGAGCATTTCCAGTTCGGGCATTCGTTCGCCGCGCTGTGCCAGTTCCAGCACCAGATCAGCCACGATGATGCCTTCGGCGCGCTCCATGACGATGTATTGATGTCCCGCGCCGCTGACGCTGAATTGTCCGCCGCCGAGTAGTTGCGTCAGCACGGGATGTCCGGCTAAACGGGTGAGCGCTTTACGCTCGTTCAGGATGCTGACTTCCTGCCCGCTGCGGATCGGCGGCGCATCCTGCGGGGCGGGACGCTTGATCACCACCGGACGCTCGGCGTCGTGGGTGTCATAGGCGCGCAGGGTTTCACCGCTGCGTCCGCGCGGGTAGATGTAATCGTATCGGTAGCGGTTGTCGAACAGGCTGCCTGCCATGTGTTAATCCGTGTGCTGTACGGGAATTTTAAGTAAGATTCTATTCAGTTTTGGGTCTTTTGTAGGGATGACGCAGCCCTACACTATACGCGACTTTGGATGATGATCTGCGACAACGGCGGATCGCCCTGCAAGGCTTGATCGATGGCGTCGGCTTCGGCTTCCACCCACGCATCGCGGTCATCGTCGGGGTTCGCCCAGCGCACCAGATCGCCCAATAACGCGCGTAAGTTGGCGTGTTCATCCATTTCAATCGTCAGGCGTACCGCTTGCCCCGAAGTCAAATCCAGCGGATCAAGGGGCTTGAGGACGCCATCTTCATAAATCGCGCGAATACTCACCATTGCCCCACCTCAAACCTCAGTTGACCTCAAATGTTAATTGTACGCGCTACCGACACTTGAGGCAAAGCGCTATACTCGCGTCCATTCATCAAGGAGCAAACGCGATTATGGAGTTTCACGAACTGCGCGCAGCCTTAGAGCCGATCATCCGTGCGGCGGGCGCGGAAGCGCTGCATTATTTTGGGCAACCGCACGATATCAGCGCCAAAAGCAGCGTGTTCGACATTGTGACCGAAGCCGACAAAGCCGCCGAAACCGTGATCATCACGGCGCTGCGCGCGCAATTTCCCACGTTGGGCATTGTCAGCGAAGAAGGCGGCGGCACAGACGCGCCCACCGATGCCGACTTTTTCGCACACATCGATCCGATTGACGGCACCACCAACTATGCCGCCGGACTCCCCTATTTTTCCGTGAGCATCGGCATCGCGGATCGGCATCTGCGTCCGGTGGTGGGACTGGTCTACATGCCCTACTACGACGAATTATTCAGCGCGTCGTTGGGACAAGGTACGACGCTCAACGGCAAACCGATTCATGTGGCGCAGTCGCCCACGCTGGAAACGTCGGTGCTGGTAACGGGTTTCCCCGCCGGACGACTGGAACGCTCCGCGCTCGATCAGTGGGAATACCTGATCAGCCATGCGCGCGGCATCCGTCGCTTTGGATCAGCAGCGGGCGATCTGGCACATGTCGCCGCCGGACGCTTCGCAGCCTTCTACGAAACCAACATCCACTCGTGGGATTGCATGGCGGGCTTGCTGCTGGTCACGGAAGCGGGCGGGCGCGTCAGCGATTACAACGGCAATGAATCGCTGGCGCTGTTCAGCGGCACGGAAATTGTGGCGAGCAACGGTCTGATCCACACTGAGCTGCTCGCCGTTTTGCAACCGCATGGCTGAATGTCAGCCCGCCTGTTTGATGCCAACTGCTAAACCGCGTCCCGCCGCGATGATGCCGCTGTGAAAGCCGGGCTGGATCGCCAGCAACCGGTTGAACGCCTGAATCGCGCGCGAATTATCGGCTTCGGGGTTGTCGAGAATCGATCCGCCGCCGCTGGATGTGGTGTTGTGCGCGGTCAACATGCCACCGGGACGCAGATGCTCGACCGCCCACGCTAGATAGTCCGGGTAAGCGGGTTTATCGGCGTCGATGAAGATGAAATCGAAGGGGGCGCGCGCGTTCAGCTTGGGCAGCATATCGAGCGCCGCGCCTTCGATGATCCGCACGCGATCCGCCACACCTGCCATCTCAAAATTTTGCTGCGCGACAGCAGCATGTTTAGCGCTGGCTTCGAGTGTATACAACATGCCGTCGGCGGGCAGCGCACGCGCGATCCACGTGCCGCTGTAGCCTGCCAATGTGCCGATCTCGACGGCGGTGCGCGCGCCGATGGCGTGGATCAATAGTTGCAGCAACCGCCCTTCGTGCGCGTCGATGTTGATCTGCGGCATGTTATTCTCGGCGTGCGACGCGCGAATGGCTTGTAAAGCATCATCTTCGGGCGCGAATAAATCGGTGATGTAGCTGTGCAGGGCATCGTTCATCGTTCGCGCTCGATCTGCTGAATTTTCTCGAAGCGCTGCCGATGACGCACCTCATCACTCGGCTGCGCGGCGATGAACGCTTGCGCGAGTTCTTCCGCGACTTTCGTGCCGATCACGCGCGCGCCGATGGTCAGCACATTCATGCGATCATGCTCCACACCTTGATGCGCGCTGTAGGTGTCGTGACAGACCGCCGCGTAAATGCCCTCAAATTTGTTGGCGGCAATCGACGCGCCCACGCCACTGCCACACGCCAAAATCGCGCGTTCGGCGCGTCCATCGCGCAGCGCATCGGCAATCGAGCGCGCCGCATCGGGATAATCATAGGGAACGTCGGCGGTGTTCGTGCCGAGATCGATCACGTCGTATCCCTGCTGCACGAGATAAGCGATCAAATGCTGCTTGAGCGGAAAACCCGCATGATCTGACGCTAATGCAATTTTCATCAAGGATCATCCTCATACGCTACGGATGCGTTATCGTTAACCCTAATTGTAACGTGGATCACGCGGCGCGGCATGTTTTCCTGCCCCAAACCTGCAACCTAACGCCCCTAATTTCACGTATTATAGACATGATGCAAACGGGAGAAACACAACCATGAACAACTTCATCGAGCGCGTGTTTAGCGCGGTATTCGGCACGGTGGGCAGCGATTTTGTGCGCTCGGTGCAGCGCGGCACGGATCAGCTTAACGATTTTTTCTACGTCAAAGTCTATGGGCTGTCCTTCATTGTGTTAGGTGCGCGTCAAGCGGGTAAGACCACGCTGATCGAGTGGCTGCGCCAGAATGTCGCCAGCTTAGAGGAATTTGCGCCCGAACCAACCGCGCCCGGTGGCGATGCCGTCAACACCTTCAGCGCGTATATCGGCAACGAAACCATGCGCCTGCGCCCGGTGCGCGATGTGGGCGGTGAATATGAAATGTGGGAAACCGATTGGGTGGAATTATTCCGCGAAGCCAAACCACGCGGGATCATCTTTTTGGTCGATCACACCGACGTGCTGAAACACAAAGACGCGCTCAACTTCCTCATGAACCTGATCGAAGAAGAAGGCGATTCGCGGCGCAGTTTGCGCGCGTTTATGCTGCTGGTCAACAAAAGCGATCTGTGGCTGGAAGCTACATCGCTCGATAAGCTGATGGCGGATTACGGCAACGAGATTCGCCGCTTGAATAATCAAGCCGAGCGTTTACAGTTCAAATCGTTGATCTATTCGTCCAGTGTGACGACGGGCGTCGGCGTGCGCGAAGCGATGCGCGTGTTCTTCAACATCATTCGTCCGCAGCCCAAAGCGAGGGCATAAAGCAGCGGGGCGACCTATGCGCTAGGCACAAGTCGCCCCGATCCCAAGCGCGATCTTACTTGATTTCGGTCTTCGCGCCTTCGGCTTCGATCACCGTCTTGGCTTCTTCAGCCTTCTCTTTGGTAACGGCTTCCAACACGGTCGGCTTGTCAGCTTCGACGAGGTCTTTGGCTTCTTTCAAGCCCAGACCCGTGACCTGACGCACAGCCTTAATGACGTTGATCTTCTTAGGACCCACGTCCGTCAGAATGACGTTGAATTCGGTCTGTTCTTCGACCGGTTCCGCAGCGGCAGCAGCCGGAGCAGCGCCCGCCATCATCATCATGCCGCCGCCCGAAGCGGCAGTCACGCCCCATTTTTCCTCAAGCAGCGTCTTGAGTTCGGAGGCTTCGAGAATCGTCAGTGCGCTGAGGTCATCGACCAATTGTTGCAGATTAGCCATGGTTGGTTGTTCCTTCTTGTATGGTTATGTTCGTTCGTTAGTAAGTTCGGGTTGACGGCTTACGCCGCTTCTTCTTCACTGGCTGGTTCGCTGGCATCGCTGCCGGGCGGTGTGCGATCATCCACATATGCCTGAATGACGTTGACCACTTGCGACGTTGCCGATTGCAGCAAGCCCGCGATTTGTGACGCCGGCATGACGATCAAGCCCGCCAGTTGCGCGCGAATCTCGTCCATCGTCGGCAGATCAGCAATCGCTTCGACATCTTTCGCAGCGAACACGCTGCCCGCCATCACGCCGCCCTTGATGATGAACAGGTCGGCATTATCCTTGACGAAGCCGCGTACAATTTTCGCCACACCGGGCAGGTTGCTGCCGCCAAAAGCAACGGCGGTTGGACCTTCCAACAGTGACTCTGGAATGGGCCAGTTATTCTGCTCCAGCGCGATGCGGAACAACGTGTTTTTGGTGATGGTGTAGACACCGTCGCTCTCGCCCAGCGCATTGCGCAAGTCGTCGAGTTTGGCGACCGACAGCCCGCGATATTCGGTGACGATGAAGCCATCCGACGTACTGAGCAGCTCGGTATACTGCGCCACCAATTCTTCTTTACGTTCTCTTGAGATTGCCAAGCGCTTTTTTCCTCCTTTCCTCGAAGGTAGGAACAAAAAAACGACCCTCGCAGCGCGCAAGGGTCGTCGAGTCATGTGCATGATTCGGCTGTGTTACCCTCACCTCGGCAGGAGATTAAGCGCTGGCACGTCGCTGAGGACGCCCACCGCGCCTGCTGTCTGCGGCTTGTGGTCTGTTGTTTTGTTCGTTCAGCAGTATAAAAGACAGATCAGGCGGCGGCAAGGGTGAAAACCATAATGCGCCACCCACACCAAAACTGTTATAATCAGGTTTGAATAGGGATTGAATCGTTTAGCACAGAGGACATATTTTCGTGGCACTGACTCATGATGAAGTCCGTCGGATCGCAGAATTAGCCAAACTCGCGCTGACCGATGAAGAAGTCGCGCTGTATGCCGGGCAGCTTTCCAGCGTGTTGGATTATTTCCAGCGCTTACAAGCCCTCGATACCTCGCAGATCGAGCCGACCGCCTCGGTGCTGCCGCTGACCAACGTTTTCCGCGACGACACGCCCGCGCCCGCCCTCACGATTGAACAGGTGTTGGCGAATGCGTCCGAGTCGTTGGGTTCGCAATTTTTGGTAAGTCACATCTTGGGCGACGACGTAGACGCATAGCACACACGCAAGGCTGTGAGAGTCATGAATCGTAAACGCTTGTTGATCATTGAAGATGATCCCGATGTTGCCGAACTGCTGCTGGTCTATTTCGACAGCAGCGTGTATGAAGTGATCCACGCGGAAACCGGTCAGCGCGGCATCGATTATGCCCGCACGCGCTTTCCGCACTTGATCCTGTTGGATGTGATGCTGCCCGATCTCGACGGATATGAGGTGTGCCGCGCGATCCGCACGATGTCGTTCACGCGCTACATTCCCGTGATTTTCCTAACGCAGCGTGATGAGCGCGCCAATAAAGTGCGCGGCTTGGAATTGGGCGCGGATGATTACGTGACCAAGCCGTTCGATGTGGACGAGCTGCGCCTGCGCGTCAACGGCGCGATCAACCGTGCCACGCGCGACAGCCTGCACGAACCGCGCAGCGGCTTGCCCACCGGACAACTGATCGAAGCTGAAATGACGCGCCGCCAGCAGCACGGCGAGTCGTTTGTGCGCGTCGATTTCGCGCTTGAACACTTCGCAGATTACCGCGATGTCTATGGCTTTGTCGCGGCTGACAGCGTGTTCGGCTTCGCCGCGCGCGCGCTGCAAGAAAGCATCAGCCAGCACGGGACACAAGATGATTTTGTCGGCGTGCTGGAGGATCAGTTCGTCGTCCTCACGCAGACCGAACATGCCCAAGCGATTATTCAGGCGGCGCAAGCGCGTTTTAGCGGCGCGGTCAAGCCGTTCTACACGTTCAGCGATGTGGATCAGGGCGGCATGATGATTACGACGGAAAACGGCGCTTCAAGCCTCATCCCGTTAATGGAGTTGGTGGTCGGGTGAAAGTCTGGTGGCTCACCAAGTAATTAGCCGTCATCGCCTGCCACAGCCGTATCGCGCTGCACTCGTCACCCTGTGGACGCTGCCGCTGGTGCTGCTGATCGGCGCCATCGTGATTGGACGCGGTTTTACGCTGGCGCTGTTCGATCCGCGCCTGCTGCTGCCCGCGCTGATCATGCTGACTCCGGCGGTGTATGTATGGCGTGAAGGCATCGACGTGCTGCCTGAGGGCATCGTGCGGCGGGTGCATGTGCCGCGTTATTATCATTTTGATGAGCTGAAAACATGGACTTTCGAGCGGCGCGACGGGCAGCGCCTGATCATCATTTGGGATGATGATGAGCGTAAACTGGTGGAAGTCAGCGCCGTGTTGACCGACCTGCCCACCCTGTTAGCAACCCTGCGCGCACGGGTGCGCGGTCGCAGCTTGCCGCCTAACCTGTGAACGCGATCACAATCCTTTGAGGCGCGCGATCAACTTCTGGATCATGCTGCGATCCTGCGGCACACGCTTGATCATCGGGGGCGGGGTGAAGGCGCGCAGGCGTTCGATCTCGTCGATGATCATGGCGCGATGCACGGTTTCACCGTTCACGTTATACCACTGGTTGCCCATGTAGCGCACGCTCGGTTCACGCCCGTTAACGACGCGATAAGCCTGACAGAACGCCTCAACCACTTGGCGCGGCGACGATACCACCTGATTACTCGTCATAGTCATAGTGCATCACCATTCACTGCCCAAGTAAACTTAATTATACGTCAAGTTTAACGTTACAATGGCGTGGTTCGAGCTTGCGAATACGTGAGAATCGGTTTGAGCTTTCCAACCATGCCCCCCATGTGGTGGATCACCACACCGCGTCTACCGAATCGCGGGCGCGTTGATTACAATCAAGCCACTTGCATGAAAGCATAAAGTTTGAGGAACGCATGAACGATAGTAAAACAGTCCTACTTACCGGGGGCGCAGGCTTTCTCGGCATCAACTTGGCGCGTTATTTGTTGGCGCGTGGACATCGCGTGGTGTCGCTCGACATCGCGCCGTTCGATTACCCCGAACGCGACCAAGTGACCATCCACACGGGCGACATTCGCGACCGCGCCGCCGTGGATCGCGCCATGCAGGGCGCAGACATCGTGATCCACACCGCCGCCGCCCTGCCCCTGTACAGCGAACAGGATATTTACAGCACCGACATCGACGGCACACGCAACATTTTAGAATCCGCGCTGGCGCACAACGTCGAGCGCGTGATCCAGATTTCATCAACGGCGGTCTACGGCGTGCCGGATCATCACCCGCTGTACGAAACCGACAGGCTGATCGGCGTGGGTCCTTACGGCAAAGCCAAGATCGCCGCCGAGCAAGTGTGCGTCGATCACCGTGCCAAAGGCTTATGCGTGCCGATCATCCGCCCGAAGTCGTTTATCGGTCCGGAACGACGGGGCGTGTTCGCGCTGTTCTACGACTGGGCGAAAGATGGCAAGGGCTTTCCGATGATCGGCAGCGGCAACAATCGCTATCAATTGCTGGATGTGGAAGACCTATGCGATGCGATCTATTTGTGCATGACGCTGGATCGCGAAATTGTGAACGATACGTTCAATATCGGCGCGAAAGAATTCACCACCATGCGCGAAGATTATCAAGCGGTGCTAGATCGCGCGGGCAAAGGCAAGAAGATCGTGCCATTCCCCGCCGCGCCGGTGATCTGGGCGCTGCGCGTGCTGGAAGCGCTCAAGCTGTCGCCGCTGTATGCGTGGGTGTATGAAACCGCCAGCAAAGACTCGTTCGTGAGCATCGAGAAAGCCGAGCGCGTGCTGGGCTATCAGCCGAAATACTCGAATAAAGACGCACTAGTGCGGAATTATCAATGGTATCTCGACAACATGCACACCTTTGAAGGACAAACGGGCGTATCGCACCGCGTGCCGTGGAGTCAAGGTGTGTTGAAACTGGCGAAAGCCTTCTTTTAATCGCAGCATCTACAGGAAGCCGCCGCATGAGCTTACAACAGCAAGTCGCCGCCGCGTTTCAAGCGCGCTTTGACGCCCCCGCCCCCGTGATCGTGCGTGCGCCGGGGCGCGTGAACCTGATTGGCGAGCATACCGATTACAACGATGGCTTTGTGCTGCCGCTGGCGATCGATCGTGCGGTGTGGATCGCGCTGCGTCCGCGCGCCGATGATCGCGTAGTGCTGCACTCGCTCGACTATGACCAAACGGCGGAATTTGCGCTTGGCACGCTCGAACGCGGCGCGGAGTCATGGATTGAGTATGTCAAAGGTGTGGCGTGGGCGCTGAGCGAAGCGGACTACAGTTTGCGCGGCTTTGATGGCGTGATCACGGGCGATGTACCGCAGGGCGCGGGCTTATCGTCCTCGGCGGCGATTGAACTGGCTGCCGCGCGTGCGTTCGTGCATCTCAGCGGCGGCGAGTGGCACGCACCGACGATCGCCAAGTTGTGCCAGCGCGCCGAAAATCAGTGGGTGGGCGTGAACAGCGGCATTATGGATCAGATGATCTCGGCGGCGGGTGAAGTCGGTCACGCGCTGCTGATCGACTGCCGCACACTGGCAACAGTGAGCAGTCCGCTGC
>JBGSRB010000219.1:0-6101 GCA_041737735.1 Anaerolineae bacterium
GGCGGCGTGACGCTGGCGGTCGGCGCGGGCGTCGGCTTGATCGTGCTGTTCGTGATCGCCATGCGCCGTGAGCAAACTCTGCGCTTGGTGCAAATGATCAGCGCGCGCGTGCCGCTGCTGGCGCGCTTCCAACTTGATCAAATCGCTGAACGTTTTCTCGATGGCTTGGGCGCGCTGACATCGCTGCGCCTGATCATCGGTGTGCTGATCTGGTCGGTGCTGGCATGGACGTGTTCGGTGGTCGCCAGCGGCATCTTGCTTTATGCCTTCTTCGGCGCGGCGGATTGGGCGGTCGTGCTGCTGTTTATGTCGATGTCGGCGGTCATTTCGACGGCGGCGGCGGTGGTGTCGTACACCCCGGCGGCAGTGGGACCCTATCATGCGGGTGTGGTGCTGGCGCTGGCGCTGACCGGTTTCGATCAACCGGAAGGCGCGCCCGTCGCGTTTGCGATTGTGCTGCACGTGCTGAACTTGCTGCTGTATGTTGGCTTCGGGTTGTGGGGCGTGGTGCAGGAAAGCGTGACGCTGGATGATCTGCTGCGCCGTGTGCGCGCCTTCGCGCGTGATCCACGTGTGCGCGATGTTACGCCGACTGCGTAGCCGACCGCGCAGCCGACCGCATAAAGGATGGCATGACGATGGAACGACTCAATACGGTTCTCCGCACGGCGTCAGCGCTGGCAGACATCGCTCGCCAAACGCAAACCTTCCGCTTTCCGGCGACAACCGGGCAGGCGTTTTATCTGCACGCCGATGCGGGTGATGTGCGCGTGCAGCGCCACGCCGCGCCGGAGATCGTGATCACGGTGACGCTGCAAGTGCCGCTTGGTTGGCGTGTCGCCGCCGATCAAGATGAAGCGGGCATCTATTTCGTCGCGCTGCGGCGCAAACTGGCGGTGTCGGTGGCGAACGCGACCTTTTTCGTCAGCGTTCCGTCAGGCGTGCGTGCGCTGCTACGCTTGGATGGCGCGAACCTCACGCTCGAAAATCTGCACCTGACGCTGGAACTGCCGCCCGATGGCGATCTCTATCCGCTGCTGAACCCTTAAGCGCTAACGCCACATTAACGCGGCGTGAACAGCGTGAAGATCGCATTAAGGCTTAGATTACCGATTGTATTTTCACAATCGTTATGCGAAGATGAGTCCATTCTAACCTTACGCTAACGATTGAGTCACACCATGCAGCTCTATTTTTTGCGCCATGCCATCGCTCATGACGCCCAATTCGGCGAGTCGGATTTCGAGCGCGAATTGACACCCGACGGCATCTTACTCACGCGCCACACAGCGCGCTTACTCAAGGTGTTGGGCGTCGCGCCGGATCGCCTGTACACCAGCCCGCTGATCCGCGCGCGGCAAACTGCCGAGATCGTCGGGCAAATGCTCAGCGTGGCGGCGCAAGTGCGCGGCGAACTTAGCCCCGGCTTTGACGCCAGCGCTGTCGAACTCTTGACACGCGACGCGGGACACGACGACGATGTGTTCTTCGTCGGGCATGAGCCTGATTTCAGCCAGACGATCAGCACGTTGATCGGCGGCGGTCAGGTGCTGATGAAAAAGGGCGGCTTGGCGCGCATCGATGTGACCACATATCACCCGATATGCGGTGAATTGGTGTGGATGATCGCCCCGAAGGTGTTCAAGCGGTTGGGCTGAGGGTTTAAGCGTTCGGGTTCGGGTGCTGAAAATACACGCGCAGCACCAAACGACTTAGGCGCAGTTCATCGCCGTGCCGCAGCACGCGCACCTCTTGCGGATACAACTTTTGCCCATTGATATACGTGCCATTCGCGCTTTTCATGTCGGAAACACTGACGATATTGTTCTTGCTGCTATATTGCAGCGCGGCATGTAAACGGCTGACGCCTAAATCCATCGCGCCCTGATCGGTCAGGTCGATGTCGGGTTTCATCGTGCCGCCTTCGCTGCGCCCGATCACCAATTCGTGCTTGTAATCCTGCGGGCGCATCTTGTACGAGCGGTTCGTCGTCACCGTGACCAGCACCAGCGTGCTTTCCGCGCCGAAATGATCGGCGGGCAGATTTTCCCCCTGATCGAAGCGCACGGTGTCATGCCGACCAATCACCGATGGCAGCAGATAACCACACGAGTAGCAGTACACCTCATTATTCGGGTTGGGCTTGCCACACTGCGAACACAAAACCTCACTGACACTCGGCGGCGGCGCGATGGGTGAGTCATCGAACGGCGGCGGCATGTTCGGCGCTTTAGCTGCTGGCGGTTTGGCTGGTGGCGGTGTGGTCGTTTGCCGCGTGGATTCCCATTCACGCACGCGCCTGACCAACTCTTTTTGATCGCCTTTAGACAGCAGTTCGATCCGAAAACGTAAATCGCTCAAGGCGTTTTTCGCATCGATGCCTGTGCCGCGCAGTTGAATATACGACTGAAAAGTTTCGTCGAGTAAGCTCATTGTTGTTCTTTCGCTGCTGCCACCACTGTAATTCTTGATGATGTTGTTCCGCATCGCAATAGACAAAGCGTCAGCGTATGTCATTTGACATACGCTTTAACGCTCACTCGTTTCAGATGCGGCAGGCTGCTTGTCGTCTTTGCCTGCCGCGCCGCTGGTGTTGTGACGTGTCATCGCCAATTCGATCCCGTCGATCAGCCATGTTTCGATGGCATCGGTGGCTTTGTCGCCCATTTCGACCGCGAGAATGGCATCATCGCCCTTAAACGGACTCAGCACCCAATCCGCCGGATTCATTTTCCCCGGCGGGCGACCAATGCCGATGCGCGCGCGCGCAATCGCCTGCGTGCCAAGCCGCTGAAGAATGTGCTTGAGTCCTTTTTGACCGCCCGCGCTGCCTGATGCCCGCAGGCGCAGGGCGCCAAACGGCAGGTCGAGATCATCTTCCACGACGATGATCTGCTCGTGCGGAATCTTGTAGAAGTTGACCAATGGTTGCACTGACTCGCCGCTTACATTCATGAAGGTTTGCGGCTTGGCAAGGATCACGCGCTTACCGCGCACAACTCCGGTGGCGGTCTGCGCCTTGTGTTCCTGCTTGCTGAACGCCAAGCCGTGCCGATCCGCCAGTCGATCCAGCGCCATAAAGCCGACATTGTGGCGTGTGTTCGCATAACGCGCGCCGGGATTACCCAACCCGACGATCAGGAAAATTTCGCTCATGTGCATCTCAAACTCATTTGCTGTCCGGTAATTTTACCATGCCCTCACACACCGAGATAAGGCACAAACAACACCACAACATTGACCACGATCTGACATAACCACGCGGCAGCGAGTCCGTTGCGCTGGCGCACATAGCTGTAGATCAGGTTGATCATGATCAGCGCCACGCCGATGATGAATGCCACCACCGGAAACTGTGGCACGTTCAGCATGGGCAAGAATAGCGCGATTGCCCAGACACTGCTGAGTGCGCCGACTAGCCAGAACGAACGGTTATATTGCAGCAGCGCGCGGAAAAACAGCGTTTCCGCCAGCGGCATCACGAACACGAGCAGCATCAGCACCACACCCGGCGGCAGCGTGCGGATTTCGCCGCCGATTTCCGTCTGAAACAAGACACGCGCGGTGGTGGTCAGCGTGCTGCCGCCCGCCAGCAGCAGCGGCGCGCCGACGATCACGCCAAAGACCACGCCCCACGCCAAGTTTTCCGCGTTTTCATGCTGAATCCGCGTGGTGACGCCGAACAACCACGCCAGCACGCCGAACAACGCCAGCACGCCCCACACCAGCGCATAACGCAGATCGGCGTTGACCGGAATCAGCGGCGTCAAGCCGATGCTGAGCGCCAGCGCCAGCAGATAGCCGAACATGGCATCGTTATCGCCCCCGCGTGATCGGCGCGGCAGCACGGGATCAGCGTCGCTGTCGTCGTCAGCGTCGTCGCTGGTATCAGCATCATCGTCCTCGAAGATCAGCGCGTCGCCGTTGTCGTCAAGCGTGTCACCAGCTTCAACCTCCAACGGATCGGCGGCAGCGTCAGCGGCGCTGTCGGCGGGCGTGTTCAGCGCATCTGGATCGTCAGAGAAACGCGGATCATACGGCTGCATGGCGTCTTAATCCGATGCGAGTTCGCTATAAGCGCGCTCGCCCATCAACAGCGCGCGGAATGCCGCGATCACTTGCTCGACGTGTTCGCGCGTGATCCAGTAATGCGTGACGATGCGGAACTGGCGATCCTGCGGGCTGTAGGGGCGCGCCAGAATCCCGTAATCAGCTTTCAGGCGTGCGGAAACTTCCTCGACACTCAGCGGCGCGTCGGCGGTCAGCTTGAAAAAGATCATGTTGGTTTGCACCGTGTCCACATCGAGATCGACGTAGGGCAGGGCGGCTAAACCTTCTGCCAGCGCGCGCGCATTCGCGTGATCTTCGTGCAAGCGCTGGCTCATTTCGGTCAGAGCGATCATACCTGCCGCTGCTAAAATCCCCGCTTGACGCAGCGCGCCACCCAAGCTCTTGCGCGCCCGAAATGCCCGCGCCATGAACTCATGCGAACCGACGATGATCGATCCAACGGGCGCGCATAAGCCTTTCGACAGGCAGAATGATACGCTGTCGGCATCCGCGGTCAGCTCCGCGACGGTGGTGTTAAGCGCGGCGGCGGCGTTGAAGATGCGCGCGCCGTCGATGTGCAGCTTGAGCTTGTGATCGCGCGCGATCTGCGCGACTTCACGGATATAAGTCGCCGGAACGGGCACGCCGGATGCGCCGCCGTGCGTGTTCTCCAAGCAGATCAGCCGCGTGATCGGCTCATGCGCGTTATCCCAACGGATCGCGCGGCGCATCGCCTCAAGATCATACGTGCCGTCCTGCTGCACATCGAGCGTGTTCGCTTGCAAACCGCCATACATCGATGCGCTGCCCGCTTCATACTTGAAAATGTGCGCTTGCTTGCCGACGATGAACTCATCCCCACGCTGACAATGCGCCAGTATCGACGCGAGATTGCCCTGTGTGCCGCTGGTCACGAATAGTGCCGCTTCTTTGTTGAACATGCGCGCGGCTTCGGCTTGCAGCGCGTTGATGGTCGGGTCTTCGCCATACACATCGTCGCCCACCTCGGCGGTCGCCATCGCGTCACGCATGGCGGGCGTGGGAACGGTCACAGTATCGCTGCGTAGGTCAATGGTGTTCATAGGGACTTCATCCTTAGTGTTGATCTTCGCCAAAGCCTAGCGCAAACGCGGCTTTGCGCCAAGTTACAATTCAACGCAACCCGCGTGCGCCGTATCTCGTACATGAAACTTGTGTTATGCTTAGCGTTGCTTATCAATTTCTCATGTACGTGCTTGTTCAAGGAGGTTTGCGCTTGAATCGTTTATCACCATTCTCATTTTTTGACCAACATGCCACGCTGCTGACGCAAATTCGCGGGTTGATCATGCTCACCCGTTGGCGCGAGTACATCCCCTTTGTGATTCCATTGACCGTGATCGGGGCGCTGTTGGCGGCGCGCCCGAACGGGATTAATCTCGATTGGCGGCTTGTCGCCGTCACGCTGGCGAACATCTTCGCCGTTGCCTATGCGTTCATGATCAATGATATTGAAGATGCGCCCGACGATGCCCGTGATCCGGATCGTGCGGCGCGCAACCCGATCAGCAGTGGCAGCATTCCGGCGCGCTTGGGCTATAACGCCTGCCGCGTGGTCGCCATCATCACCGTGCTGTTGTACGGCTTGGGCGGTGCCAGCGTGTTCTTGATCGGCTTGGGAACGCTGCTGCTGTCGCATCTGTATTCGTGGCGTCCGGTGCGCTTGAAGGCGTACCCCGTGACTGACGTGCTGTCGCACTCGCTCATGCTCAGCGGCTTGCTGGTGCTGGCGGGTTATTTCATCTACGACACCAACCCCGGCATCGTCTGGTTTGTGGCGGCGGCGGCGACGCTGGTTTCGGTCTACGGACAGTTGTACAATCAACTGCGTGATTACGACATGGATAAAGCTGCTGGTTTGCACAACACGGCGATGATCCTTGGCTCGAACAATACGCGCTATGTCATGTATCTGACGATTGCGCTGGCGGCGGCGTGCGTGCTGGCGGCGGTCATGCGCGGCGCGTTCCCGCTGTGGTTGGGCTTGGTGGCGCTGATCAGCATTCCGCTGA
>JBGSRB010000236.1:0-14751 GCA_041737735.1 Anaerolineae bacterium
GCCATCGCGGGCAGCGATTATCGCGCCAAGCGTCTGCCCGATCAGATCGCGCACGGACGCGCGGCGGCGGCGCGCATCGCGGACGTGCTGGCGTGATCCACGTGGTCATTGGTCATTGGATCGCGCGTGCCTGATCCGTTATAATCCGCTGTGTAATCATTCGCGGAGAGACTAACAGCATGGCAAAACGACCCCCTGTCTACCCCTTCACCGCCATTGTGGGGCAGGATCGCATGAAGATCGCCCTAATTTTGAACGCCATCGATATGCGGATCGGCGGCGTGTTGATCCGCGGCGAACGCGGCACAGGTAAATCGACCGCCGCGCGCGCATTGGCGGCACTGCTGCCCGAAATCGACGTAATCGCGGATTCGCCGTTCGCGGATGATCCGCAGCATCCCGAAAGCTGGTCGGATATTTCGCGGGAACGCTATGGCAACGGGTCAACGCCGCCCGTGGATCGCCGCCGCATCTCGTTTGTTGATCTGCCCGTGAGCGCGACCGAAGATCGCGTTGTCGGCACACTCGACATTGAGCGCGCCATTCAGCGCGGCGAAAAGCATTTCGAGCCGGGCGTGCTGGCGAATGCCAATCGCGGCATTCTGTATGTCGATGAAGTCAACCTGCTGGATGATCACGTGGTTGACCTGCTGCTCGACTCGGCGGCGATGGGCGTGAATGTGGTCGAGCGCGAAGGCATCAGCTTTTCGCACCCGGCGCGCTTCATTCTAGTCGGCACGATGAACCCCGAAGAAGGCGATCTGCGCCCGCAGTTGCTCGACCGTTTCGCGCTGTCGGTGGAAGTGCGCGGGATTCAAGCGCCGCGCGAACGCATGGATATTGTCGAGCGTCACATCGCTTACGAAAGCGATCCGGAAGGCTTTCGCGCAGCGTGGGCGAACGATGAAAGCGCTTTGAGTGATCGCATCGCCGCCGCGCGCGAACTAGTGGACGCCGTGCGCTATTCGCGCCGTGACCTGTACACCATCGCCACGCTGACGAGCAATCTGCACATCGATGGACACCGCGCCGATATGGTGATCCTCAAGACGGCGCGCGCGAATGCCGCGCTGAACGGGCGTGATCAGATCAACAATGATGATATTCGCTTGGCGCTCGAACTGGCGATCCCGCATCGCTTGAAACGGGGACCCTTCAGCGATGCGTCGATGAGCATGACTGAAGTTGATCGCCAGATGGAACAGATCGAGTCGGAATGGGGCGAAGGCGATGAAGCCGACAGCCACGCCGATGAGGGTGAACAGGAACAAGCAGTAAAAAAAAATCCCCTTCACTAGCCACATCGAATGAACAAGACATGCCGGACATCGGTCAAGCCGAACCGACACCGCAAAACGTGTTCGATAGTCAGGATGCGTATTGGTGGGATGGCGGCAAGAAGGTCGAGTCCGGCATTGAATTTGCCCCGCGCAAGCTGAACACCAATCTCGACCAGATCACGCGCCGCCAGTCTGGTCGGCGGTCGCGCACCAAAACGGATCGCAAACGCGGGCGCTATATCCGGGCGACGCCTGCGCGCCGCAACGATACCGATATTGCGTTCGATGCCACGCTGCGCGCCGCCGCGCCCTATCAGGTGGAGCGCGCCGAGCAGAAACGCACAACGGGAATGGCGTATGCGCTCAAGCGCAGCGACTTACAGCGTAAGGTGCGCGTGAAGAAAACCGCCAACTTGATCCTGTTCGTGGTCGATGCGTCGTGGAGCATGGCAGTCAGCGAACGGATGCAAGCGACTAAAGGCGCGATCATGTCGCTGCTGACCGACGCTTATCAGCGGCGCGACCGCGTGGGCTTGATCGTGTTCCAGAAGGATCGCGCGCAGGTGGTGCTGCCGCCGACCAACTCGGTGATGCTGGCGAAACAAGCGCTGACCACGATTCCGGTCGGCGGCAAAACGCCGTTATCCGCGGGCTTGCTGCTGTCGTATGAAGTGATCACACGCGAGAAGAACCTGAACCCGGACATCATCCCGTTGATGATCCTGATGACCGATGGCGCGGGTAATGTGTCGGTCGGTCACGAACCGCCGCAGGAAGAAGCGCATCGCATCGCGGATTTGATCCGGCAGGAATTGATCAAGACCGTGACCATCAACATGGAGCATGTCGCGTTTGATCAAGGGTTGGCGTCCAAGCTGGCGGATCGTCTGGGTGGTCCCTGCTATACGCTGGCGCAAATGCACGCCGAAGCCCTGCTCGAAACCGTGCGTAAGGAGATGGATCGATGACCGCACAAGATCAGATTAGAGTCGGAATGCCGCTGGCTGAGTTTCTCGAAGCCAACAGTGAACAACCCTTTGAACTCATCAACGGCGAGAGGATCTATCAAATGCCGACGGTTTTTCAACACAGCTATATCATCAAGCTGCTGCTGCTTGCCCTGCACGCCTTCATCACGCCGCGCAATTTAGGCGTCGTGTTCAACGAAACCACGTTCGTGCTGCCTGAACGCGCCGATCCTGATTGGGTGCGCGGATCACGCCTGCCCGATGTTTTGTTTTATGCGCAGGCGCGGTTTGCCGACTATGTCGCCGCGAACCCCGATTACATGCAGCGTCCACTCGCGCTGGTGCCGGACTTCGTGATCGAAGTGATCTCGCCGACGGATCGCGCCAGCGACATTGAAGCCAAGATCATCGCCTATTTGCAAGATGGCGTGCGCCTGCTGTGGGTGGTGTATCCTGATTTACGCCTGGTGCGCGTCTATAAGCCGGAACATAGCCCGCGCGACATGCAGGGATCAGGGGCGCTGGACGCGGGCGATCTGATCCCCGACTGGTCGATCACGCTGGATGATCTGTTCGGCGCGCCTGCGGCTTAAGTCACGTAACCCGCTCCTCATTTTCACGTAAACCCGATCAGGTTGAAATTGGTCTGTAGACGACTCAATCGAGTCGTCTTTTATGTATTTTGAACAAGCGTTCTGAACCTTTGTGAGCCTCTAAAATGCCACAAAACCGCTTAAGACCAATATTCACTGCTTGACTTATTTCAAATGAGTGTATAATGAAACTTGCGCGCAAATTCACCAAGCTTATGGAGGGCGCACGCTTTGGCACAACTGACCGCACCATCTCCCGCTTATGATCGTGACCTGAAAGCGCATGTTTCCGGCACGCGGTTGTCGGGCTTACTGCACATGCTGGATGGGTATCGCCTGCGTTATGCCGGCGCAACTACCGCTTTAGGCATCGGCGCGGCGGCGAAAACATCGTCGTTTCTGCTGCTGCAATATCTGGTCGATGAAGTGCTGATGCAGGCTGAAATCGGGCGCGCGCTGCTGCTGATCGCGCTCAGCTTTCTCGGCTTGGCACTGGTCGAAAGCGCATTCTCGTTCCTCAGCGGCAAGCTGGCGGCGGAAACCGCCGAAGGCATTGTGCAACGGCTGAAGAATTATCTGTTCGACCATTTACAGCGGCTCAACTTTACTTATCACGACAACATGGCGACGGGGGAATTGATCCAGCGGGTGACCAGTGATGTTGACGCCATCCGCCGCTTTTACGCTGAGCAGGCGTTGGGCGTTGGGCGCATTCTGCTGTTGTTCGGCGTGAACCTGCTGGCACTGCTGACGATCAACTGGCAGTTGGCGTTGTTCTCAATCATCATCGTGCCGCTGCTGGCTGGCGTGTCGATCTTCTTTTTCAAGCGTGTGTTTGCGGCGTATGAGAAGTTTCAAGAGCAAGACGCGAAACTTTCGACCACCCTGCAAGAGAATTTATCCGGCGTGCGCGTGGTCAAAGCCTTCGCCCGTCAGGATTACGAGATCGATAAGTTCGACAAAGATAACCGCGAACATTATCGCCTGGGCGTCAAGATGCTGCTGATGCACGCCTTCTACTGGCCCACCACCGATATTCTCGCGGGTTTTCAAATGCTGGCGGGTTATGTGTTGGGCGCGTTCATGGTGATGGATGGCACAATGACGCTCGGCGGTTATCTGGCGTATGTCGGGCTGGTGTTCTGGATCATCGAACCGATGCGCGGCTTGGGGCGCATCATCGTGCAGGCGTCAACCGGCTTGGTCAGTTATGAACGGGTGGCGAGCATCATCCGGGAAGATCGCGAAACGCTTGACGACGGTATCACGCCGGATCATCCGATGAGTGGCGCGGTCGCGTTCGAGAATGTCAGCTTTGCTTACGACGAAGAGTCGCCCGTGCTGTACGACATCACGTTTGAGGTCGGGCGCGGACAAACCGTTGCGCTGATCGGCTCGACGGGTTCGGGTAAAACATCGCTGGTCAACCTGCTGCCGCGCTTCTATGAATACACGGGCGGGCGCATCATGGTCGATGGCGTGGAGCTGTGCGATCTGTCGCGGGCGTATCTGCGCGCGAACATCGGCATTGTCGAGCAGGAACCGTTCCTGTTCTCGCGCACGCTGCGCGAGAACATCAGCTATGGTGTGGGGCGCGCGGTCACGGAGGATGAGATCATCGCGGCGGCACGCGCGGCAGACTTTCATCATGTTGCCGAGTCGTTCCCGGAAGGGTATCAGACCATCGTCGGTGAGAAGGGCGTCACGCTGAGCGGTGGACAAAAACAGCGCGTCGCGATTGCGCGCACGCTGCTGAAGAATCCGCCCCTGTTGATCATGGACGACTCGACATCGGCAGTCGATACCGAAACGGAAGCGAACATCCGCGCCGCGCTCGATGGCTTGATGGCGAACCGCACCACGTTCGTGATCGCGCATCGCGTGCAAAGTGTGATGAACGCCGACCTGATTCTGGTGCTGGATCAAGGGCGGATCGTGCAGCGCGGCACGCACGAGGAATTGGTCGATCAGCCGGGTTTCTACCAGCAGATTTATGACCTGCAAGCACGAGTCGAAACCGAGTTACAGGAGGAGATCGCCGGTGTCTGATCACGGCTTTCAAGAAGAAGAATTTGAGGCGAAATTTAACGGGCGCACCGTCATGCGGATTCTCGCGCAGGTGCGTCCGCACTGGAAATGGGTGGCGGCGTTCGTCGGGTCGGTAGCAATTGTCTCCGTTCTGAACTCGTACTTCACCTATTTAGGCAAAGAGATCGTCGATCAGGGCATCGCGCTGGGTGATCGGAACGCGATCCTCGACATTGCGGTGTTGTACGGCGGGTTAGTCGTCGTGCAGGCGTTGTTCATTTTCGTGTTCATCTATTTCACGGGCGCGTTGGGGCATCGCGTGCAGTACGACATGCGCCAGAAGATGTTCGCGCGTCTGCAAACCTTGTCGCTGAGCTACTACAACCGCACGCCCGTCGGCTGGATCATGTCGCGGCTCACGTCCGACACCGAGCGCATCTCGGAATTGGTCACGTGGGGCTTGCTCGACGTGGTGTGGGGCGCGATCAACATCATCACAGCGATTGCTTTCATGGCGATCATCAACTGGCAGTTGGCGCTGATCGTCTCGGCGGTGGTTCCGGTGTTGTTCGTGGTCGCGCTGTATTTCGAGCGCAAGATCATCGTCCATTATCGTGAAGCGCGTAAGGAAAACTCGAAGATCACCGGTTCATACAACGAGATGATCACGGGTGTGCGCGTGGTTAAGGCGTTGGGGCGCGAAGAAAACAGCCTGAACGAGTTCAGCGAACTGACCGCCACCATGTATCGTTCGTCGTATCGCGCGGCGTGGTATTCGGCGCTGTTCCTGCCGTCGGTCAAGCTGATCAGCGCGTCGGCGTTGGGCGCGGTCGTGTTCTTCGGCGGCTTGCAAGTCGAGGCGGGAACGCTGACCATCGGCGGGATTCAGGCGTTCGTCAGTTACATCGCGTTCATGCTGTGGCCGATTGAGGACTTGGCGCGCGTGTTCGCGTCGATGCAGCACGCCATCGCCAGCGCCGAGCGCGTGTTCTCGCTGATGGACGAAGAACCGACCATCGTGGACAAGGCGACGGCACTCGATCCCGGCACGGTGCGCGGTGATATTGTGTTCGACAATGTGCTGTTCTACTACGATGATGAAGTCGATAAGCCTGTGCTGAAAGACTTCAACCTGCACGTGAAGCGCGGCGAAACCATCGCGCTGGTGGGGCCCACGGGCGCGGGTAAATCGACGGTGGTTAATCTGGTGTGTCGCTTCTTCGAGCCGAAGGGCGGACGCATCAGCATCAATGGCATGGATTACACCGATTTCACGCAGCACGCGATCCAGTCGCGCATCGGCATGGTATTGCAAACGCCGCACCTGTTCAGCGGCACGATCCGCGAGAATCTGCGTTACGGCAGCTTAGACGCCAGCGACGCCGAGATCGAAGCGGCGGCGCAGATGGTCGGCGCGCACGAGTTCATCAGCGCGCTGGATGGCGGTTATGACGCGCAGGTGGGCGAAGGCGGCAACCTGCTGTCGGTCGGGCAGAAGCAGTTGATCAGTTTGGCGCGCGCGGTGCTGGCGCAGCCGGAAATCTTCATCATGGACGAGGCGACCAGTTCGGTTGATACGCTGACCGAAGCGCTGATCCAGCAGGGTATGGAAACGCTCATGCACGACCGCACCAGCTTCGTGATCGCGCATCGCCTTTCGACCATTCGCAAGGCGGATCGCATTCTCGTGATCGAGAACGGCGGCATCAGCGAACAGGGTTCGCACGCCGAGCTGATCCGCGCGCGTGGGCATTACTACAACCTGTATACGCAGCAGTTTCGCCGCGAGCGCCATGCCGCGCTCGAAGCGGAAAGTCACGCCGCCGAACCTGAGTACGCGGTCGGGGATTAAGCAGCACGTGGGGCGATGATGACATATCATCGCCCCTTACATTTATTATTACCATATGCTTTATGGTGCTGCTTCCTGTATAATGAATTCATCCATGTATTGAGTTTCGGTGCGGTGTACCCCCTATGATAACGACCATTCAAGCCAGTAAAACGCTGTTAGCGCAGTTGCCGCGTCCTGACTTTGAAGCGCTGGTGAACGCACAAAACTACCAACACATTCAAAATGTCGTCCGCAAAATGGGTATGTTCAACCTCTTGTTAGGGGCGCTGACCTTGGGGCTAGGGTTAAACAGCCTTCAGCAGACGGATAACGTGTTACATATCATTCAGGCAGTGGCGGGCGCATTGCTGATGCTGTTCAGCCTGTGGTCGATTGTGCGACCCTCGGGCGTGGCGCTCGTCGTATTAGGGTGGGTGGTGGTTCTCGGCATTTTCAGTTTATTCAATTTATTCGTCGTGACGCTGGAGTGGCGAGGCGGTCGCGCGATTGTGATGCTCGTCCTACCGTTGTTGTTGAGCGTGCTGCAACTGCGTTGGGCGCGTAGAGTCGAAAGAACTTACCGAGAATACGCGAGCATGCGCCCAACGCCGCCAACCGCCGCAACTAAAGCACTGCGCGAAACGGCACAGCAAGCCGTCAAAGCCGTTGACTTTCAGGCAGACGACGACGTAATCGACTTCAAACTTGAGCGGCGCGACCACAAAGCATGGCTGCTGAACGATTATGTCTACCTGACTACGAATGATGGCGGTAATTTTTACTTCATCAACGATTATAACAATTTCAAAATTGCGCCGCTTCTGCCTTACTTACCCGATAGTCCGTATTCGGCGGTTTATATCACCTTAGTTCAACAGACGTACCGAGGACGGATCAGCAAGCAGTCGTTTGAACGTTATCGCAACTGGCACGCTGCGCGCACAGCACCCGAAGCTGATCCCGCCCGATGACCATCGACTTTGGCAAGACCGCGCGCGATTACGCCGCCGAACCTGAGTTCGCGGTCGGGGATTAAGCAGCACGTGGGGCGACCCTCAATTGATGAAGGTCGCCCCGTTTGGCTTTACACTAAGAACACTTGTGCGATTTTCCCTTTCGCGTTAAACTACCTCTATAAACCTGATAAGGAGGCACGTTAGCGCATGGATACCTTACTCAAAAAGAGTATTTGGCAGCAGTTCGGTGCCGCCATCGATACCCTGGATGACGCCCTCACCCTTTGCCCCGACCACCTCTGGACGGTCACCATGTGGGAAGACCCCGACGACCCACGCTACGGCCAATTCTGGTATATCGCTTATCACGCCCTCTCTTGGACCGACCTTTTCCTGACCAGCACCTATGAAGACTTTCAGCCGCCCGCCCCTTTCATCCGCGGCAAATTCCCTGAACAACCCTACACCAAAGCGCAGATTAAAACCTATCTCGATCACTGTCGCGGTCTTGCCCAATCCATCATCGAAAACTTAACCGACGAACAAGCCTATGAAGTCCGCAAATTTGCATGGATGGAACCGACCTATCTGGAATTGCAGCTTTACAGCATGCGGCATCTTCAGGAACATGCCGCGCAGATGAATTTAGTCCTCGGTCATCAGGGCGTCACCGGACAGGATTGGGTTGCCAAAGCCAGAGAGAAAACGGTCTGATCCCGCCTCGTTTTGGGACTATGCACCTAGTTAACCCATTTGTTTGTTCGAAGCCCACCTGCGCAATCTGCTGTCCCTGCCGCATCGCGTGTGGGCGATCAGCGGGTGTAAACTCCGCCTGAGTCCCGTACTTCTGTCCCAAGACTGATTTAGCGTTATACTCATCCTCAAATTGACCGGACGTTTGCAGAAAGGGATCGAGTATGGCGATCAGCATCGCATGGCGCACTGGTGTGAACATGCGCGAGTTTGCATTTTACGGACCCGAATTTCTGCCTTTTACCCAAGTGATTTTGCAAAATGCCCAACTGAGCCACCTAAGCGATCTCGGCGTGAAACTCGTGCGGCTGTACGCGGTTCACGCGCGCAACGGCGTCAACGAAAACGTGGATCGTGTGCGCCGTGCGCTGAATCTGCTGGATCGCCATGATATGCAGGGCATCGTCTGCTTGACCGACGCGCTCGGATCGGCGTTCATCGTGCGCGGCGATGAGCCGTATCATACGCAGGTGCATGGGCATTTTGATAAACGTTACTGGCACGAAAGCCGCTTCCGCGAAAGTTATCTGCCGCAGGTGCGCGCGCTGGTCACGGCGTTGAGCGACCATCCCGGCTTGCTGATGTGGGAACTGGGCAACGAGATCGCCATTCATCCGCAGCCCGCCAGCGGCGCTGATGCCGATGCGTTCTTCAACTTCGCGCGCGAGATCAGCGGGTTGATCAAAGGCATCGCCCCGCATAATCTGGTTTCAACGGGCTTGGTCAACACCAATCATATCGCCGCCGCCGGACGCCGCGATCAAGATGCGCGTCGCCTCTACGCGCTGCCGACCATCGACGCGATCTCGATCCATTTTTATCAGCATGATGGCGAACGCGATCACGCGGCGCTCGATCTGCAAGTAGCGCGCGAAGTGGATAAGCCCTTTTACATCGGTGAGATGGGCGCGTTTCATGATGCGGTTGATCGCGTGACGTACTACCGCGACGAGATCGCGGCGTGGCGGGCGGCGGGCGCGTTCACGGTGCTGCCGTGGGCGTTCGACACCTCACCGATTGATGTCGGCATCGCGGATACACTGGCGTTCGCGGCGCGTTTCCCCGATTTTCCACTGCTGCGTGAGGTGATCAAGTCGTTCGCGGTGGCGGTCGCGCGCTTTTATCTGCCGCGTCCCGAACCCGAACCCCAGCCCACGCCGCCGCCGCTGGATGAGCCGAAAGGCGCGGTTCTCGATCCGCTGGCGGGGGGCAAACCACCGATTGCGACCAAGCGTTTTGTCGTGACAGCGGCGGCGCTCAATGTGCGCCCGACCCCCTCATTGAACAGTCAACGCATCGGCTTGATCGCACACAATGCCGAAGTGATCGTCGATGCTGACACGCGCCTCGAAGTGGATGGTTTTGTATGGTGGAAACATGATCGCGGATGGTCAGCCGAGCGCACGCTCAACGACGGTATGGTGTTGATGGTGGAAGTGGCGGGTTAAATCATTAGCGATATAAATCCTGCGCGGGCGGGCGGTTGAGTTCAGCCGCGCGCCCGTTTTCAGACGCGAACGCCAACCCGCGCACCAGCACGACAGGCAAGCCTTCCGCGCCTTCCCCACTGAGCAAGCCCGCCGCCGATGCGATCATGTCGGCGTACCCCTGAATGCTGATCTTGAGTTCGCGCCCGAATAAGTCGCGCTCACCGCGCAGATCGACCAGCGCGGGCAAGCCTGCCACACCAATCGCCACGCCGATATTGCCGATCCGAAACGGACGCCCATGCGAATCGCTGATCACCACGCCCACACTGACGCCGGTCGAGTCGTGCAAGCGCGCGCGGATCGCGTCGGCGCTGGCATCGGGATCAGCGGGCAGCAGCAGCGCGTGGTCAGCGCCGTTTTCGATGTTCGACTGATCGATCCCGGAATTGGCGCTGACGAAGCCTAAGCGATGCTGCGTGACCAGCACATGCGGCGCAGCGCGTGACACCGCCGCTGATTCGCGCAGCACTAGCTCGACCATGCGCGCGTCTTTGCGCGTCACTTCGGCAAGGTGCAGCGCCTCAGCACTCGGCGTGACCTCCGCCAGATCGACGGTGCAGCCTTCCGCCTTCGACACGATCTTCGACGTGATCACGAGCGCATCGCCCGCGTGCAGCACGAGATCAGCGCGGTGGAGCGCGTCTAAAATTAGCGCCGCCAGATCATCCCCCGACTGAATCAGCGGGATGCCCGGCAGCGCCCAGAGCTGTAACGAGGGTGTGATCATCCGATGCCAGTGATGCGAATGCCCGCGCCCTTAATGCCATACCGTTTGTTGATGTAGAGCAGCACGGGCGTCAGCGATTCGGCGGCGACCGCGTTCGCCAAAGGTCCCGCGTCGATGCCACGCATTCCGGCGGCTTCGACCAAGCGCATCACATCCTCTTTGGCTTCGTCGTCGTCGCTGCACACCAGCACATCGCACTCGACGACGGTTTCCGCGTTCTTGAGCTTGACCGCGCTCACATTTTGGAACGCCGACACCACGCGCGCTGTGTCGCCCACCAGATCGCGCACTTCAAACGCGGCGCAGCCCTGCGGCGGCAGGTTCACGGTTTGCACGGCGGGCGGCTTGAGCGGCACGGTCACATCGACCACCACTTTGCCCACCACCTGATCGCGCACGCCTTCGAGCGTCGGGCGCAGCGCGTCGTAGGGTACGGTCAGCACCACCAGATCGGCGGCGGCAGCGGCGGCGGCGTTGTCCATGCCTTCGATCACGTCGAAGCCAAGCTGCGTGTTGAGTTCACCCGCGCGTTCTTGCGCGCGATCCGCCGCGCGCGAACCAATGATCACGCGGTAGCCGTTGAGCGCCCAGCGCATCGCCAAGCCTGATCCCTCTTTGCCCGTTCCGCCTAACACCGCAATCGTAAGCAGCAGGGCTGCATCTTCGTTGTTTTGTTGAGTCATCGATGAAACTCCCTTGTCTACAAGTCGATCAAATGCTTTTAGTTGTCGCCCGCGAATGCGCGATACGCTTCCCACACGCGCGGGGCGTGCGCCAGCGCTTCGCGCATGATCGCGCGTTCATCCAATGTCGTAAGCTGTCGATCCAACATGAGTATTCTACCATTGACTATAGTGGTTGTAACCATTGACGCCTCAAAGCCGAACAGAATATGCCATGGCAGGTTGCCCGCGTGCAGCGGCGTGAACTCATCATAATCGACCAGAATCAGGTCGGCGCGCGCGCCCACCGCCAACTTGCCGAACGTGCCGCCCAGAATTTGTCCGGCTAAGCGCGCATTATTGGCGACCGCCGCGTGATAGATGTCCGTGCCATTGGCGGCGCGCGCATCACGGCTGACCACTTTATGCAGCAGATACGCCGTTTTCCATTCCGCCCACATATTGTTGGAAAAACCATCGTTGCCAATGCCGACATTCACACCGCGCGCCATGAACTCATCAAAGCGCATCGCGCCGACTGCATTATTCATATTCGAGCGCGGTTGATGCGTGATCCATGTGCCAGTGAGCGCGATGATGTCGAGTTCGGCGGCGTCGATATGCACGCAGTGCGCCGCGATGCTGTGTTCGCCCAGAATGCCGAACTCGTGCAAACGAGGGATCACGCGCAGGTTATAGCGCTCAAGCGCGTCGTGTTCATCGGCTTCATGCTCGGCAACATGAATGTGAAAGCCCCCACCGGGGTTGGCGTCGGCGCAGGCGCGCAGCGTGCGGTCGCTGAGGGATAAGCTGGCGTGCAAGCCGAACAGCGCGCCGATCTGCTGATCGCCCGCATAGCGGCTGATCGCGCGCACATTTTCCGCGATGCCTGCTTCGGCTTGCGCTTCGCCGTCGCGGTCACTGACCTCATACGCCAGCACCGCGCGCACACCCGCCGCCCGCACCGCGTCCGCGATTAAGTCGAGGCTGCCGTCGATGTGATTCGGGCTGGCATGATGATCGATCAGCGTGGTCGTGCCGTGCTTGATCGCGTCGATCAGCGACACCAACGCCGACAAGCGCACCGCGTCGGCGTCGAGGGCCTTGTCGAGATTCCACCAGAGGCGGCGCAGAATTTCGGGAAAGTCGCGCGCGGGTTCGCCGGGGATCGCCATGCCGCGCGCATACGCGCCGTAAAAATGCGTGTGCGCGCAGATGTTGCCCGGCATGATCAACTGCCCGCGCGCATCGAGACGCTCAACTTGTGCGTGCTGCTCCATCAATTCGGCTTGCGGCGCGATGGCGCTGATCACGCCGTTATCGATCAGCAGCGCGTGATCGGTGAGGATGCCGGGCGCGTCATTGGTCACAAGGCGTCCGTTGATGATCAACATGGGGCTTCACTCCAGAGGTACAGAAAGGCTGATAAGCCCCTCATTCTGATCGATCCGCGCGAAAATTTCACGTAAGATGCTGTCAATCGGCGTGGATTCGGTCACGCGCAGGGCGTCGGCGGGCGCATTGGCATTGAGCGTGACGACGATCTGCGCGCCATTGTTACAGGGAATGCGTAAGGCGGGCGCGGCGGCGTCATACACGCGATCCACGTGCCATAGACGCTGACCGGTTTCGACCTGCTGCCCCTTGAGTTGACGCTTAAAAGCGCTCTGCACGCGATCCACGAACGCATCATCGCGCGTATATAAATCGCGGATGGTCGCCGCCGCCGCGAAGCGATCCCACGTGGTTTGAATGAAGCTGATCGGGCGGTGGGGCTGGTTGATCACGGGCGGCGTCTTGGGGATCAGTTCGCCCAACGACACGCGAAAATAGCGCTGATCGGCGTTGCGGGTTTCGTTGGGCAGCAGATCGCGCCGCAGCGCCAGTTCATAACCTGTGATCTCGGCGTAATAGCTGACCGCGCCGTGATCCGCCGCGCGCAGTTGGCTGTTCAAAAACACGCCTAATACTTTCGCGTGAATGCCGTAGGGCATCTGCGCTTCAGGAATGCGATACCAGCGCCCCATGCGCGCGAACTCCAGATCGGTCTTACGGGTGATCGCGCCGATGAGAACCACGTCCTCAGCATGTGTGTTCATCGTGATTGATCCACAGGTGATTAGGCGAGCGGGGTTAGGTGTTAGCCGCGCTACGGGTAATTATAACGCGGAAATGTGGCGCGGGGGATGGGCGTGCAGGCAGGATGACGGGCGACTGAGGGTGTCGCCCTTAGATTATTCGTCGGCGTGGTGCAGATAATCGCGGATGAACCCGCCGCTGTCGGTGGCGATCAGCACGCCGGTCAGCTTTTCGATCACCATTTCGCCCGTGTGCGCGATGATGCGCTCGATCTGATCGCGGATGACGATCATCGCGTCGTCCCAACGCACGTTCGGCGGAAAAGTCGGCTCGTAGAAGTGGCGCAGCGTCTCGATATAGGTGATGGCGGGGTCGGCAGTCGGAAAGACCAACGCACCCGGCAGATCGTGACGCACCAACGCATAAAAGCGGCGCGCAAGATGGATCGTGCCGTTTTCGAGCGTAAAACCCGCGTGAATCGGCTGCGGATGGCGATAAGGCTGTCCCGGGGTGCTAAGCAGCAGCAGCGCGCGGCGGATCAGCTCTTGATATTGGCGCAGCGAGTCGTGGGCGTGCGTGCTGACGATCACCACGCCGTCCGGTTTCAGCACGCGCTTGATCTCGTCCAACGCGGTATCCAGCGCTTCGATATGATGCAGCATGTGCTGCGCCATCACCACATCGAACGTGTGATCGGCAAACGGCAGCGCCAGCGCATCGGCGTTAATGGGCGTGCTGCCCGCTTGCGACGCGCGCAACATCCCCGCTGATCGATCCAGCGCGACATACTCGACATCGGGCAGGCGCTCGCGCAGCAGCGGCGCGTATTGGCTGACACCCGCACCCACATCCAGCACGCGCTCATCGCCCCGCCACGTGTGACGCTCGATCAGCCATGCGGTCGGGTCAAGCGTGGGCTGCGTATACTGGGTGTCGATCTGTTGGCGCAACTTGAGAAACGCCTCAGTCGCATAATTGCGGCGCGAGGCAAGCACATGGTTGGGTGAAGACATCGGCATACTCGTCGGTACAAACAGCCATATTAAGAAACAGCCTTCAGTATAACGCAAAACGATCGGGCGCGTGCATCCCGACTTTGGGCGGGGGAGTGAGGCAGTCCGGCGCGAATAGTGTAAAATGCGCTCCATGCGCTTCACTCAAACCGAAGCCACAGACAAACAGGCTGCCCAACTCATGACCATCACCGTAACCGACATCCTCGCCGCGCGCGCGCGCATCACGCCCTATCTCGCGCCCACGCCCGCCGAACCCGCGCCTGATCTGGTCGCGGGTGCTTGGCTGAAATTGGAAAATTGTAATCGCACGCACTCGTTTAAGGTGCGCGGCGCGCTCAATGCTATGCTCGCGCTCGATGCCGACA
>JBGSRB010000306.1:0-6365 GCA_041737735.1 Anaerolineae bacterium
CCGCCGTCGCCCGCCCGATGCCCTTGCCCGCGCCCGTGATCACGGCGGTGCGTCCGCTTAAACGAAGTGTCATTTTGCATACTCCCTAAAAAATAAGCTGAAGTAAACGATTTTTTACTCGTGCGCGATTATAACGCGCACAATGTCCACGCCAAGCATGTCACATTGCACTATGGCGCGGGCGTGTGTTCGCGGTAGGCTTAAGCTGTTTGCTGTCTCTATGTTGTGAGGTCATCATGTCCAATGCTGCCAATGCAGCCGATCCCGCTGTGAACCATGCCGATCCCGCGGACGCCGACGCGCCGCTAAGCGCGGATGAGCGCAACGCCATGCGCGCGTATCTTCAGCGTATGGAGGTGCGGCTGTCGACAATTCATCGGATCGCGGTGTCGTTCATGGGCGGGGCGGGCTTGCTGCTGCTGCTGCCGATCTTCTTCAAAGATGAGTTCGTGGTGGTCATTCGCTTATTTTTGAGCGAACGCCTGCCCTTAGGTACTAGCACGGGTGAGGTGCTGTTGGGCGCGGCGCTGTATATCACGCTGCTGTATCCGGTGCTGCTGTCGGTCGGGTTTCCGATTTACGCGCTGTATATCCTGTTCAAAGACGTGATCCACTTTTACTACACCATCTATACCCCCGGCTTTTCATCCAACCTGTATACGCCGTCGTTCGCGCTCAGCGGGGTCACGTTTTCGCCCGATGAAGCGCCGCGCGCGAAAAAACGCATTCTCGAATATCAATATCAACACTCGAACTCGATCAACTTCGCGATTCCGTTCAGCGACGCGGATCGCAAGTCGTATTTCGATGAGGTGATTACCGCCACGCAGGGTAGGATCATCCCGCGCAGCCGTGATTATGACACGCTGCACGCGCAGGGTGTGCTGCCTGATCATCTGCCGCGCGAGACGGTCGATCAGTTCAATACGGCGTTCGGGTTGGCGCGTTCGCTCGATCGCGCGCTGGTGGAAGAAGTCGCCGTTACGGAAATGTCGCTGGTGCGCCACATCAATTACATGCGCCGCTTGATTTTGCGCTACATGAAAACGCTGCTGATCTTCATCTGGACGACGGGACTCACGTTTGTGATGCTGCCGCTGGCGCAGGATGAACGCACACCCACGTTCGCGGTGGTGTCGTTCACGTATGTGATCTGGGCGCTGCTGATCGTGTGGATCATTCGGATGCCCGTGCGCTGGATTTATCGGCATCGGCGCGGCGTTCCCGATGAACGGCATGTTGATACGCAGTTGACCTATCTCGACGCGCACGTGAAGCCGTTAACGCGGCTGGCGCTGTTGAGCAGCATCATCGCGCTGGTGCTGAGCGTGGTGGTCTATGGGCGGATGTTCTAGGGTGGTCAGCGACAAGTCAGCAGCTTGTAATAGACGACGGTCGCCTCAAATTCGCCGTGTTCATTGGTGACATAATTGGGGATCGCGCCCACGCGCTGATAACCGAAGGCTTGATAGAGGTGTTCGGCGACATCGCCCTGCCGCGTGTCGAGGAACAACAGCGAACGCTGCGCCGCCCGCGCGCAAGCTTCCAGCGTGGTCAGCAGTTGGCGGGCGATGCCGCGTCGTCGATAGGCGCTGTGGACGAGCAACTTTTGCACTTCGGCGCGATGCGTGCCGTTGGGACGCTGCTCCAAGCCCAACTGCGCCGACCCCACCAGCGCATCATCGATCCATGCCAGCAGCAGCACGCGACTGCCCGCTTCCACTTCCGCGATGCGCGCGCGCCAATAGGCATCGGCTTCGGCGCGGGGCATGGGCATGATCCAGCCGATGGACGCGCCGGTGTTTACACTGTCGATCATTAAGTCGTTCAACTGATCGCGGTGCTGTTCGGCGCTTACGGCGCTGGCGATCTCGACGTGCATAGTAGCGATTCTCCTCATAAAGAGGGCAAGAGCGATCCGCCGGATCGCCCTTGCCCCGCGACAATCCGCCGAACTTACGCTGTAGCGGGATCGTCAGGCGTCAGCACATAGCCATGCACCACGCCGCCGATGATCGCGCCCACGAGAATGCCGATGGTGTAGGGCAGAAAATAGCTGAGATCGCCCGCGATCAGGGCGGGTCCCAGCGTGCGCGCGATGTTCAGCGACGCGCCCGTGAAGATGCCGCCCGCCAGAATGCAGCCTGTTAAGGTCATGCCGATAGCGACACCGCCTAGATCAGTCGTGGGACGATGCACCGCCGACTGCCAGACCGCGCTCGCTAAGATGAACGTGAGCAGCGCTTCAAACAGCGCCGCCGACCAGACCGCATCGACGGTCAAGCTGCCGATGGTCTGTCCCGCAGTGCTGACGGCGACGCCCGCGCCGACCGTCGCGCCCGTCAGATTTGCCAGCACCGCCGCGATCACCGCGCCGAGCAACTGCGCGACGATGTAGATCAGCGCGCGATCCACGCCGATCTTGCCGCCGACCAGCAGACTGATCGTGATCGCCGGGTTGACGTGCGCGCCGCTGAACTTGCCGAAAGCGTAGATGATGCCGATCAACACCAAACCATGACCGAGCGCGGCGACGATCACGCCTTGTCCTTCGCCACCCGCGAT
Source organism: Anaerolineae bacterium (assembly GCA_041737735.1). GTDB lineage: Bacteria > Chloroflexota > Anaerolineae > Aggregatilineales > Phototrophicaceae > Flexifilum. Next base: position 2,566 of record JBGSRB010000306.1, read on the forward strand.
GGCAGCCACGAAGATGCCGACGAACACCAGTGTGAACGTGCCTAAAAATTCTGCCAATGCTGCTTTAACCATACCGCTCACTGCCTCACATCCTTTAGGTTGAAATGCCCGAAAATTAGCGCCCGCTGATTGTAATGCGCGCACGAACAGCTTGCCAAAGCGCGCGCATTACAATCAGCAGCCCTTAAGTCTGTGGGCAAGGGGCATTTAGGAACATGTTTCCAAGCGCTCGATAAACAGCGTGATATTCACTTGATCTTCGGCGGAGGCATCGAGCAGCACTGTGTTTAAGGTGCGAAGATAGGCTTCGCGTTCTATGTCGTTGTTCGCCAATGTTTCGCCAAAGAGCGGGCAAAAGAGCGTTAGCTCAACCGCGTTGATGGCGCTGAAATCTCTGAGTTGGGGCATGACGCCACCAAATTCAAATCCGCTTGACAACGCGGCTAACAGGGCTGGATCAGCCGGCGGCGCGCTGACAATCGCACGGGGCAAAAGGCGGATGGGCAGGTTTAGGATCAGTTCATCGGTGTAAGGTTGCGGTGTACTGGGCGCACCACTGGCGCTCAAATTTGCATCCAACGGAATTGTGACCTGTGTGCCTGCTGGCACGCGCACAGTCACGCCATCCGCCGTAACTTCACCTACGCCCTCAATGACGCTGACCGTCATATTGCCACTCGGTTGCGCCTGCAAGAAAGCGGTCGATCCGAGTTGAATGTCTACATCATTCGCGCGCAGGCTAATTGTGCCTAAACCTTCTGGTGTTTGGATCAGGATGCCGTCAGGGGGTGCTTCCGTACAATTTACCCCCGTGAGGCTCGTTTGAAAATAGAACGCCTGCATGGGGGTTAACGGTATTTCTTGAGCTTCTGCATCCACCTCTTGCAAGCTGTCGATCTCGTCGGTTACGGTCATCAAAGATGTGAACACCCAACCGAGTGCGCTGCTATCGGGAATTTGAATACGCAGCCATGAGGCGTCGCTATTGCGCCCATCAGCGATTACAGTTTCGCCAGCACGCAGTGATCCGGCAATGGCAAAGTCGGTTGAGGGACCCGTTCGCACGTTGATCGCGCCCGTGGACACGATTTCGAGTGAGGCAGCCGCTTCGGTGCGCTCGACGGCATTTTCCATTTCAACATTGCCGAACAATAGGAACGGGACATTTTGCCCCGGCAGGTTTTCGGGCAAATTGGCTTGCAAATACAAAAAGGCAATGCCCCACGAATTGGCAATTTCATCGAGCGCGCTCAAGCGCAGCGATTGAATATCGGCAACATTAACGAGGTCGCCTGCCTGTTCAAACGTGGGGTTTGCCACGCCATCACGCACGGTCACACTTAATTCGATATTGCCATAACAGGCTTGGTTGCGTCCCACATTCCTGCACGCGCCGTCAACGGTGTTCAAGGCTTGTTCGATGAGTTGGGCGCAGGTGGCATCTTGGGCATGTACGGAGGAAACACTGGTGATGATCAAAACTAGGCTAAACAAAAGTTTTAGGATGCGCATGATCTAACCTCTCACTGTTTAGAATTATGCAATAATATAATAAGGTGACTTATACAAGCCTTAAATGAGGATTTCATGAAAACATACCCACGTTTGCGCGCCCTACCGATCCCCCGCGCCAGCGATTACAATAGATGCTACGATCACCTGTCCCGAACCAAGAAGGAACGCGCTTATGTCAGCACAGGCTTTAACCTCGCCCGCCGTGGACTTTGCCCAGTGGTATAACGAGATCGTGTATCGCGCCGATCTCGCGGCACAGTCGCCCGTGCGCGGCTGCGTGATCATTAAACCGTATGGCTATGAAATCTGGGAAGGCATCAAGCACGGCTTGGATACGCGCTTCAAAGCCAGCGGCGTGCAAAATGCTTATTTCCCGTTGTTTATTCCCGAAAGTTTTATGAAGCGTGAAGCCGAACACGTCGAAGGCTTCAGCCCGGAACTTGCCGTCGTGACTATCGCAGGCGGCAAAGAACTGGAAGAACCTTACATCGTGCGCCCCACCAGCGAAACGATCATTGGCGATGCGTTCAGCCAGTGGATTCAGTCGTACCGCGACTTGCCGATGCTGATCAACCAGTGGGCGAACGTCGTCCGGTGGGAACTGCGGACACGTCCGTTTTTACGCACGGCGGAGTTTCTGTGGCAGGAAGGGCATACCGCGCACACCAGCGAAGCCGAAGCCGAAGAACGCACGCTGCAAATGCTGGATATTTACGCGCAGGTGGCGATTGACGACGCCGCGATCCCCGTGATCAAGGGGTTGAAAACCGACAGCGAGAAATTCGCGGGGGCGCTGCGAACTTACTCCATCGAAGCGATGATGGGCGATAAGAAGGCGCTGCAAAGCGGGACGAGTCACAGCTTGGGGCAAAACTTCGCTAAAGCTTTCGAGATTCAATATGTGGATGAAAGCAATCAGCGGCAATTCTGCTGGACGACTTCATGGGGCATGAGTACGCGCATGGTCGGCGCGGTGATCATGGCGCATGGTGACGAGAAGGGCTTGCGCCTGCCGCCCAAACTCGCGCCGATCCAAGTCGTGATCGTGCCGATCTTCAAGACCGAGGAAGAACGCAGCACCGTGCTGGACACCGTGACGCGCATCCAGCGCGAATTGGCGGCGGCAGGCGTGCGCGTGCAGGTTGATACGCGCGATTATCAGCCCGGCTTCAAGTTCAACGACTGGGAAATGCGCGGCGTTCCCGTGCGCTTGGAAGTGGGTCCGCGCGATGTGGCGAGTAACGTCGTCGTCGCCGCGCGCCGCGACATCCCCGGCAAGGCGGGTAAGCAGACCTTCAGCCAAGACGGATTGACCGACGCGCTGCGCGATCTGCTGACCGCGATTCAAGCCAACATGCTGGCACAGGCGACCGCTTTCCGCGACGCCAACATCATCGACGTGACCAGCTATGACCAGTTCAAGCAGGTGATGGAGGACGGTGGATTCGCGCGCGTGTGGTGGGCGGGCGGTGAAGCTGAAGAAAACACTATCAAGGGTGAAACCAGCGCTACGCATCGTTGCTATCCGCTGGATCAGCCGGGCGGCACGGGAACGTGCTTCTTCACGGGCAAGCCGGCGGATCGTGTGGCGTTGTTCGCGCGGGCGTATTGATCAGCGCAAAGTGTAGGGGCGAACGTGTGTGTTCGCCCCTACACTTTTATCACGCGGCGCGCCCACTGACCGAACGTATACAGCGCGTAGGTCATCCACAAAAGTTGGATCATCAGCAGGGGCAGCAGCAGCACAGGCGCGTCTGATCCGAAGTAGGTCAAGCCGAACAAGGCATACGCGCCATAGGCGATCATTGTCACCACGCCGACGGGCGGATGCCAGCGTGACCAGCGCGCCAAGCCCATAATCCCCAAGCCCAAGCCCACGAGCGTAAACTGCCGCGCCACCAGATCGATCAACATCAGCCAGCGGGTGGGTTCGCGCCACACCGACGCCACGATAAACGGCACCGGACGCTCGGCGGTCAGCGCGATGGCGGCGGGCAGCCCAAACCAATCGGGGTCGATGTAAGTGGTGGCAATGCCGATCACGCCCAACGCGAAGATCGCCAGCATTCCGATCAGCGTCCAATTGGGCGCATGAACCAGAAATAAGCCAAAGGCGATGGCGGGCAGCAGCAGCGCGAACAACGGATCATTCGCCACGCCCACCGCGCTGAGCAGCAGCAAGCCGTAAATGTGATGCGCGCCCAATTCGCCCTGCCGGATTTCCGCCGGATGCGGATTCGCCGCCAGCAAGCTATCCACGAGCAGGAACAGCGTCCACGCGCTGA
>JBGSRB010000311.1:0-4615 GCA_041737735.1 Anaerolineae bacterium
GCAGCGCGTGACCATCGGGCGTTTGTACGGTCAAGCCTGCGGGCAGGGCGGCGGGCAAGCGCGCGATCTGTCCCGAAGCGTTGAAGCTGGTCGGGTTGATCAGCAGCGCGTCGCCGCCAAACTTACTCGCCAGCACCTCCAGCGCGGCGTCGCGCGCCTGTGTCGTGATCGCGCGTACCTGTTCATACTGCGCCAGCGACTCGACGTAGACTTCGCCAATGCTGCTGCCGGGGATGATGTCGTGAAATTGATTCAAGCACACCAGTTCCCACGCTTGGCGAAACACATCATGCGGATAGCGATAGTTGGGATCGATGGCTTGCGTCAGCGCCGCGATGAATTCGGCATCGTGCAGCAAAAACTCGCTTTGACGGTTGGCGCGTTTGTTGCGCGCCTGCGTGGTATAGGTGCCGCGATGAAGTTCGAGATAAAGTTCGCCGTTCCACACGGGCAGACGTTCGCCCGACTCGCGTTCGAGCGTCTCGAAAAATGCTTTCACGCTGCCCAACTGTACGCGCGGCATCGACGGGAAATGCGCCAGTTCGCGCGCATTTTCGAGCATTTCGCGGGTGGGTCCGCCGCCGCCATCGCCCCAGCCAAAGCTCATCAACGTGGTGCGAATATCGGCTTTTTGCTGCACATTGTACCAACTGCCATAGACCGTCAGCGGGCGGATCACGGCGTTATAGGTGGCGCGCGTGTCGATGTTGCCTTCTTCGGGCGTGGTGCTGAAATGCGTCAGCACGCGCGTGCCGTCCAAGCCCTGCCACCAGAACGAGTCATAGGGCAAGCGGTTGGTCTGATTCCAGCCAATTTTGATGGTGAAGAAATATTCCAGCCCCGCCAGCTTGATCAATTGGGGCAAGTTCCACGCATAGCCGAACACATCGGGCAGCCATAACACGGGTGATTCGGCATCCGCGCCGAAGTGCTGACGGAAGAAGGTGCGCCCCAACACCAACTGCCGCACCAACGACTCGCCGCCGCTGATGTTGCAATCGGCTTCGATCCACATGCCGCCGATGGGTTCCCAGCGCTGATCAGCCACGCGCGCCTTGATCGACGCGAATAATTCGGGGTAATCCTGCCGCACATAATCGTAAAGCTGCGGCTGGCTTTGCGTGAAATGATAATCGGGAAACTGCTCCAGCAGGCGCAGCACCGTGTGAAACGTGCGTCCGGCTTTGCGACGGGTTTGTCCGAGCGTCCACAGCCATGCCACGTCGATATGGGCGTGTCCCGTCGCGTGAATGTCCACATCCAGCGGCACGCCGGCTGCGGCGATGCCCGCGCGCAGGATGTCCAACGCCGGGGGAACACTGGCATAGAACGTATCCCCGAACGGCTCGCGCAGATCAAGCGCCGTGAACGCCGCATCCAGCGCATTGAGCAGGCGATCCCGCGCGGGATTGAGCGCGTCCAGCACCTTGGCTGCGTCCAGCGTCACGCGGGCGGCGGCGACCAGTTCGCGCGTGGGCGCGTCGATCTGCACGATGGCGGGTTCACCCATGAATAATTTGATGCCGTGCGTAGCGTCGTGCCGACCGAGTAAGCCTGTCCAGCCGTGCAACAGCAGCGTATGATCCGCGCCATCGATCCAGTGTTCGGGCAGCGCGATTGCTTGATGATGGCGATCCACCGCTGCGTAGGGCGTGCCGTCGATGTAAACCAGCGCTTCGGGATGGCTGAAATCGCCTGCTTCGCCCAACGGCAGATCGAGTGCGATCGGCGCAGTTCGATCAAAGTCGGCTGGCACGCGAAACGATCCGCTGAGCGCGAAATCGAGATAGGCTGAACCCCAATATGTGCGCGGCGGGATGGGCGTCCATGCTGACGTGTCAGCATCCAACGGCGGCGCTTGATCGGGCGACTCCAGTTCGTGCAGACGGAAAGAGTCAAGCGGCGCGCGGCGGCGCTGCTGCAAAGATGTGATCAGCGCAAGGCGGCGTTCCAGCTTCGGGATCGTGAAGCGTTGTTCATGACGCACAGTAAAAAATCCTTAACTTGGCAAGGGTTGCAGGTCAGCGAGTACACTAATGGCATGGATTATACGAACTCAGAGAAAAATAGGCGAAATCTGATCGGTCTGTCGGCAGATTGGCGCGCGGCGCTGATCTGGGGCTTCGGCGCGGCGCTGCTGCATCGGCTGATCTTAAGCGTGTGGCTGATCGGCGTGTGGTTAGTGGTCGGCGGGCAGATTCAAGGCGCAGATGTGGACTTTCATCGCGGCGAAGCGCTGATCCCGCCGCTGGAGACGCCCGCCGAACAGGTGATCTTCGGCGTGTGGCGGCGTTGGGATGCGGTGCATTATCTCGACTTGGCGACCAACGGCTATCGCGTCGAGCATCCGGGTCCGACGGTATTCAACCCGCTGACGCCGTTCGCCTTCCGCGCGGCGGATGCCGTGCTGCCCGGCGGCATCGATCTGGCGGCGATGGTGGTCGAAACGCTGGCGTTCGGTATCGCGCTGACGTTGATCATGCGGGTGTGCGCGGTCTATTACAACGATGAGTCGTTGGGACGTTGGGCGGTGGCGGTGATCGCGCTGCTGCCGCTGTCGTATTTTTTCGCCGCGCCCATGTCCGAGTCGTTGTATCTGGCGTGCGCGCTCGGCGCATTTTATGCGGCGGTGCGCCGGTGCTGGTGGCTGGCGGCGATCAGCGGGGTGTTGGCGACCTTAGCGCGTTCGCAGGGCGTGCTACTGCTGATCGTGTGCGGCGTAGTCGCGCTGGAACAAGCTGGTTTGCGCCTTGATCAGCCGCGCACATGGCTGCCCGCGACGATCAGTGCGGCGCGTCAGGCGTGGATGCTGGCGCTGATTCCGTTGGGGTTGCTCGGCTTTGAGGCGTATCGCCGTGCATTGGGGTTGCCGCCAACCAGCCAGATTCAAGCTGAGATTTCGTATATCTTCCTGACCGACCCGTTGAACGGGCTGCTGGCAAACCTGCGTTACATCGCCAATTATGCTGCTGAAGCCGTGCGGAACGCGGACGTTTGGGCGCTTGGGATCACGTTTGTTCTGGCATTGGTCGCACTGCGTTTTCCCACGCACCGACGATTAGCGCTCATCACGTTTACCGTGCTGCATCTGCTGCTTTTCGTCAGCAAGGTGAATTATTTTTACGGCACGGATGTGGTGGCTGGCACGCAAAGCTATGCGCGTTATAGTCTGATCTTGTTCCCCCTGTGGATCATGGTGGCGGCGGGTTGGCGCGGATCGGGTTTTGTGGGGCGCGTGTTGATCGCCGCGCTGCTGATTTTGAGTTTGCTGTTGTTCAGTGGGCTGCATGTGCTGGCGTTGATGGGACCCTAAACAGGTCAGCAATGGTTATAGCCGTGCTGCCATCCGCTTTCCATAATGAACGTACAGATCAATTTATTTCTAAGGATACCAGCCTCATGACCACTAAACCTGAATACGCATTTTTCGACGGACGCATCGTGCCAATTGACCAAGCCAAGATCAGCGTGATGACGCAGGCGTTCAATTATGGCACGGGCGTTTTCGGCGGAATGCGCGGCTACTGGAACGCCGACGAAGATCAACTGTTCGTGTTCCGCGCGCATGATCACTTCGAGCGTTTGATCCAAAGCGCCAAGATGATGCGGATCGGCATCGAACAGACGCCGCAGCAGTTGACCGACATCCTCACCGAGCTGCTGCGCCAAGAGGGTTATCGCGAGAATGTGTACATTCGCCCGCAGGCGTATAAATCCCAGTTGGGCATTGGCGTGCGCCTGCACGACATGAGCGACGGCTTGACCATCTGGACAATTCCGGCGGGCAGCTATTTACCCACGGAAACCGATCTGCATGTGTGTTTTTCGGCGTGGCGGCGCGTGGACGACAACAGTATTCCCGCGCGCGGCAAGGTGTCGGGCGCGTATGCCAACAGCGCCTTGATCAAGACCGATGCTGTTTTAGCGGGTTATGACGAAGCGCTCGTTTTGAACAACGACGGACACATCAGCGAAGCCAGCGCTGCCAACTTCTTCATGATCCGCAAGGGCGTGCTGATCACGCCGCCCGTGCATTCTAATGTGCTGGAAGGCATCATCCGTCGCTCGATTATGCAGATGGCGCGCGACGAATTCGGCATCGAAACAGTCGAACGCGAGATCGACCGCACCGAACTCTACATCGCGGATGAAGCGTTCTTGTGTGGCACGGGCGTGCAGCTTGCCGCGATCACGAAGGTCGAGCATCGCCCGATTGGGGAGGGCGTGATTGGTCCCATCACAACCAAACTGCGCGATCTGTTCTTCAAAGTCATGACCGGACGCGCGCCCGCTTACCGCGATTGGCTGACGCCCGTCTACGTGCCGGAAAGCGTGAAGTAGGTCGCCTCATTATGACCACACACGGCAAATATCGTCATTTAGCGCGATGCAGCACCACCGACGGGCATTTCGTGGTGCTGGCGCTTGATCATCGCGGCAATTTGCGCGCCGCACTGGAACAAGTGCGCGACCGCGCGATCAGCAATGCTGAGTTCACCGCGTTTAAGCAGACGATCCTGCGTGCGGGCGCGTCTCATGCCAGCGCCGTGCTGACCGATCCGGCGCATGGCATCGGCGCGGGGATCGCATCGCGTGCCATCCCCGGCGGCGTCGG
>JBGSRB010000331.1:0-4672 GCA_041737735.1 Anaerolineae bacterium
GGCGCGCCGGGGATAATCCGCCGCTGCCCGATCACGTTCAGATCATGCGCGCGGTCGATGTGGGTGCGTATGTGCGTCCGATTGGTGAGGATATCCAAGCGGGACAGACCGTATTGGCGAAAGGCACACGCTTACGCGCCGCTCAGATCGGCGTGCTGGCGGCGTTGGGTGTGACGCATGTTCCGGTGACGCGCAAGCCGCGTGTGGCGATCATCAGCACGGGCGACGAACTGCGCGAGATCAGCGAGCCGGTGGGTGTGGGCGAAATCCGCGACTCGAATCGTTATGCTCTGGCGGCGTTGGTGCAGGCGCAGGGTGGGCGTCCGCTGCGCTTACGCATCGCCCGTGATACGCGCGGCAGTGTGCGCCTACGGATTCGCCAAGCGTTGCGCGCTAATCCCGACTTGATCCTGACCTCGGCGGGCGTTTCGGTTGGCACGTTCGATGTGGTGCGCGATGTGCTGGCACAAATGGGCAAGCTCGACATCTGGCGGGTGAATATGCGCCCCGGTAAGCCGCTGACCTTCGGCACGATCGCGGGCGTGCCGTTCTTCGGGTTGCCGGGCAATCCGGTGTCGGCGCTGGTGACGTATGATGTGTTCGTGCGTCCGGCGGTGGATCGTCTGCTTGGGCGCGTGACAAATGACATCTTTGTTCCTGCCGCGTTGGGTGAACGCATCACGAGCGATGGACGACGCAGCTACATCCGTGTTACACTTCAGCACGAAAACGGGATTTTGGTCGCGCGCAGCACGGGAACGCAAAGTTCGGGCGCGCTCATGTCGCTGGTGCTGGCGGACGCCCTGCTGATTTTGCCTGAAGGCACAATTCAAGCCGAAGCGGGCGACGTGTTCCCCGTGCGGCTATTCGATCACAGTTAAGCGAAGGGTGTTTAACGCTATGTCGGTTGCGAATGTCTCCACATCCACACAGCCCGCGCAAGCGCGCTTTACGCTGCGCCACTTCAGCATCGTGATCGTGGTGCTGGCGCTGCTGGTCACGGGCTATTTGAGTTATAACCACCTATCAAGTCAAAGTGTCGCTTGTCCCGCTACAGGCGCGTTTAACTGCGATGCGGTGTTGAGCAGCACATTCTCGACGTGGAATGGCATTGCCGTGTCGATGATCAGCTTTGCGATTCATGTGGTGCTGCTGACGCTGCTGCTGCTGGAGCCGCGTGTGGCGTTCCTGCGTGAATACGGCGCGATGATCATCTTGGGCGTGACGATCTTCTGCTTCGCCTACCACTGCTATCTGACGTTTTACGCTTCGTTCACGATTCTGCGCGTGGTGTGCATCTGGTGTTTGGCGGCGCACACGCTCATGACCATCTTGATGCTGACGACGGGCGTGCGCGTGGTGCGTCAGATGCGCCAACCGCAAGCGGCGTAACTCGGTCAGACATTACCGGGGCAATAAAAAGGGGCGATCCAAGTGATTGGATCGCCCCTTTGCGTTTATGGTTATGGGTTGGTCGGTGGGTTTAGTTAAGCCCCATCTCGTCCATATCGTCGTCGTCGTCGTAAGCATCCGACGCGACATCGTAAGTGCCTTGCGCCTCAAGCGTGGTCACAGGCGCAGCGAGTTCACGGTCTTGATAGGTGAAGAAGCCCGTTCCCGCCGGGATCAGCTTACCGATGATCACGTTCTCTTTCAGACCATACAGCCGATCTTCCTTGCCTTCGATGGCAGCGCCCGCCAACACGCGGATCGTGTGTTGGAAGCTGGACGCCGACAAGAAACTGTCGGTGCTGAGCGCGGCTTTGGTCACGCCGAGCAAAATCGGCACACCCGCCGATGGTTCTTTGTTGTCCGCGATCATGTGGCTGTTGATCGAGATCAATTGCAAGCGGTCGATCAACTCGCCGGGCAGCAGGGTGGTGTCGCCGGGACGGGTGACTTGCACCTTCGACAGCATCTTGCGAATGACGATCTCAAAATGCTTGTCAGCGATGTTCACGCCCTGATTGCGATACACGTCTTGCACTTCGCTCAGCAGATACAGCATCGTTTCTTCGCTGCCCTGCACGCGCAGAATGCGGTGCGGGTTCTTCGAGCCGAGCGTCAACTGCTGACCGGGATACACTTCGATGCCGTCGGTGATGCCGTCGAGCAAGCGCGCGTGCTGCGGAATTTCGTACTCGGCTTCTTCGCGCTTCTCGTAACGAATGAAAATCGCGCCATCCTCAAGATGCACAATGCCGCTCATCTTGGCAATGACTTTTTCACCGGTGTCTTCATTCAGCGCCAGCGTAGCGCCCATTTCGACCGACTTTTCATCTTCGACCATGATCTGCCAGTCGACGCCAACATCGTGCTGCTCGCTGGAAACCGCGCTGTCAATCACGGTGGCGATACGCACGCCGTCGCGCCGCGACAGACGCAGCACGCCGCCAATATCGGTGACGACCGCTTCACCTTTCGGCTTCTTGCGCGCTTCGAATAATTCTTCCACGCGCGGCAGACCGCTGGTGATGTCGCCGGATGCCTGCGCCGCGCCGCCCGAATGGAACGTGCGGAGCGTGAGCTGCGTGCCGGGTTCGCCAATCGACTGCGCAGCGATAATGCCAACCGCCGTGCCGATCTCGACCATGTCGCCACGACCCAGATCGCGCCCATAGCACAGGGCGCAAATCCCGTGGATCAGCGCGCAGGTCATGGGGCTGCGCACGTTTACTTCTTGCAGCGTGCTGTTCTGAATGTGATCAGCCACTTCTTCATCGATCATGCCGTTACGCGCGACGATCAACACGCCCGTGTCGGGGTCGTAGGTGTCCATCGCGGCGCAGCGCCCGATGATGCGCTCGTACACCGTTTGTCCGGCGATTTTGTCGCTGCGGCGCACCCAGATGCCGCTTTGCGTGCCGCAGTCGGTGCGGTTGATGATCATATCCTGCGCGACATCGACCAAGCGACGGGTTAGATAACCCGCGTCGGCGGTACGCAGCGCGGTGTCGGCAAGACCCTTGCGCGTGCCGTGCGTCGAGATGAAGTATTCGAGCGCGGTCAAGCCCTCACGGAAGTGACTGCGGATCGGCAGGTCGATGATACGCCCGGAAGGGTCAGCCATCAAGCCGCGCATGCCCGCCAACTGCGTGATCGGTCCGAAACCGCCCTTGGTCGCGCCACTGATCGCCATGATGGCGATGGGGCCATACGGGTTGAGCGTGTCACGGATCAGGTCTTGCAGCGTGTCTTTAGCTTTTGTCCACACGTCAATCGTGCGTTGATAACGTTCTTCTTCCGTCAGCAAGCCACGCCGGAAATCGCGCTCGGCGCGATCGACGATGCTTTCGGCTTCCGCCAGAATGTCGGCGCGTTCTTCGGGAATGGTCAGGTCGGTGACGGCAATCGTCGTCCCGCTGATGGTCGCATAATGGAAGCCGAAGTCCTTGATAGCGTCCACGATGTCGGTGGTTTGATCCGAGCCGAGTCGCTGATAGCACTTGGCGACCAAGTCTTGCAACTGTTTCTTGCCCATCGTTTCCTGTTGGAAACGCAGTTCATCGGGCAGAATGCGATTAAACAACGCCCGCCCGACCGTAGTAGGTTCGGGTTCTTCCTGCGCGGCGCGGTTGTCGTAGTAGTTGCCCAGAAGGATCGGCGTGTGCAGTTCGACCAAGCCGAGATGATACAGATACTCGACTTCATCCATATCAACCACATGACGGCGCTCGTGCAAGTTGGCGAACACCACTTTGCCAACCCAACCCTTTTTCGCCATCAACAACTTGAACTCGACCGCATTGGCGACAATGGCATCGACTTCGCCTTCGAGCAGCGCACGCACGGTGCGGTCGATGGCGCTTTCGGTGATCTTCTTGCGCCCTTCGGCGTTTATTTCGATGGCTTCTTCGAACAACACCATGCCGGGAATATCATGATCTTGCGACCAGTAGTAGCCGTTGGTGCGATAGGCGATGCCGATGCGCTTGCTGGCATCCTTGAGTGTGCCGAACGAACGGAATTCTTCCACCCGATCCGGTGTGGTGATGATCTCGACGGTGGGGTCCATCGTCAGATAGTAATTGCCCAACACCATGTCTTTGGCGGGTCCCACGATGGGCTGACCGTCGGCAGGCTTGAGCAGGTTCTTGGTGCTAAGCATCAATTCGCGCGCTTCTTGCACGGCTTTATCGCTCAGCGGCACATGCACCGCCATCTGGTCGCCGTCAAAGTCGGCATTGAACGCCGAACAAACCAGCGGGTGAATCTGGATCGCCTTGCCTTCGACAAGCTGCGGCTCAAATGCCTGGATCCCCAGTCGATGCAGCGTCGGCGCACGATTCAGCAGCACCGGACGGTCTTTGATGACCTCTTCCAGCATTTCCCAGACTTCAGGCTTCTCACGCTCAATGATGCGCTTGGCACCCTTCACGTTGCTGGCATAATTGAACTTCACCAGCCGGCTGATGACGAACGGGCGATACAGTTCCAGCGCCATGGTTTTGGGCAAGCCGCACTGATGCAGCTTGAGGCGGGGACCAATCACGATCACCGAACGACCGCTGTAGTCCACGCGCTTACCCAACAGGTTGCGGCGGAAGCGTCCCTTCTTGCCTTTGAGCATGTCGCTCAGGGATTTGAGTTCACGGCGGCCCCTTCGGGAGAGCGCCTTGCCGCGCTGGGAATTGTCAATCAGGCTGTCCACCGCTTCCTGCAACATGCGCTT
>JBGSRB010000374.1:0-11637 GCA_041737735.1 Anaerolineae bacterium
TCAGCGCGCGTGTCGGGCAAGAACTCGTTGCGGCGATGCACCTCGCTCACAGCCGTGTCGCGGGCGATGATCACGCGCGCTTGCTGCGCCACCTGACCGATCACGCTGACGCTGCCAACAGCCAGTCGATGCCCGCGCGCCAAAAGCTGCTGCCCCGGTTCGCCCGTGCTGGCGCGCAGCACAGCAAAATTTTCGTCCTCATCGAGCAGGAAAATCTGCGCGTGGTAAATCGACGGAAAGCGCTCGGTGATCAGGTTGACAACTTGATCCATCAAGCGCTGCAAGTCAAGTTGGGTGGCGGCGGTGCGGCTGATTTCCTGCGTCGCGGTGATGTCGCGCGTGCGCTGTTCCAAGCGCGTCTCCAACTCATCCACGGTTGAACGCACCTGCGCGCGGGCGCTGTCAAGCGTTCCCGCCAGCGTGCCAATCTCATCGCCGCGCCGCAGATCGGGCAGCGGTTCATCATAATTGCCGTTGCCCAAGGCGCGCAGCGCCCGCCGCATCCGCGCCAGCGATGGCACGATCAGTTGGCTGAACAGCAGCGCCATGACGACGTTGAGCGCGCCCACGCCCACCAAAATCGTGAACACGCGCACTTGGAAAAATTGGAAACTGGCTTGCTCAATCGCACCGAATGACACTTCGACGATCAGCGCCAACGGTGTATCCGCAATAGGGGCGTAATAGGCGGCGAAGCGTTCGCCCGTGCTGTCGGTGAATTGTTCATAACCCGCCCGCCCGCTGAGCGCCCGCCCGATCAACGGTGTATTGAGCGCAGCCAACTGATTACCGCTGTCGGTCAGGGGCGCTAACACTACGTCACGTCCATCGGTGATGAAACTTTCCGCGAAAAAGTTTTCGAGCAGCGGTGTGAGGCGAATTGTGTTGATGAACACGCGCGCGTTACTGACACGACCGACCAGATAGCCGATCACGGTGTTATCGCGCCAGCGCAGCACCTGCACATACTCGATCACGGGGACGCCAATTTGCGTCACGGACAGAACGAGGTCTTGTCCACGTTCGGCGGCGGCTGAAGCATTCACAAACGCGGCGGAACGTGATTCATCCGCGTTGTTCGGCACGCCCGCCGTCGTGAAACTGGCGAAACTGAGCGCGTTCCCGCTGCGATCCAGCAGACGGACATTATCGAATAATGCCGCCGCGCTGCTGACCAACGTGCGCTGCAAGACTTGCCCAACTTCATTGGCATTGGTCGGCGTGGTGGGCAGCAGACCGCTGGCGCGTACATCTGCCAGCAGCAGACCCTCGAGTTGGCGCGCATTGGCGGGCGCAGCGATGAAGGTGTTCATGGCGGTGCGTGCATCATTAAGCGTCGTGTTGATCGTCACGATCTGGCGTGCGCCTGTGTCCTCAATGAACGTCCGTGCGCGCGCTTCGGTGATGCCGATCACGCCATCGCGCACGAATAACAGCGCGGGCAGCGTTAACACGGCTAAACCAAGGGCAAAGCCGACGAAAAACTTGAGGCTGAGCGGCCACGAGTAGGGATGCCAAGCAGGATAACGTTGGATCATAGCCCATCCCCTTGCAACGGTCGTAACGGCGCGGTTTGCGCTTTTTCATCGGCAAGCGCGCCGGGTTCAACGGAAATGCGGGTGCGAACAGCGCCAAGCGCCTCATTGAAGCTATCCGCCGCCAGCGCCAACACCGCATCGACATTGGTCGCGCCCAACAGCATCGCGCTGATCTCACTGGCGCGCCGTTCACGCTGCGCTTGCGCCTGCGTTTGCTCAAACAGGCGATTATTCTCGAGGGCGACGCCCAACCGATCCGTGACTGTTCGCAGCAGGTCAAGCTGGCGTTCGCTGACGTTGCGCTGCGCGGGCAGAGTGAACGCCAACGCGCCTAGCACCTGCTGGCGCACGCGGATCGGCACATTGACCACTTGCGTATTGCCTTGCGCTGCGATGTGAATTTCGCCGCGGATGATGGCAGCGCGCATCTCATCGGGCAGGTCAGCGGCGGGAATCAGCATCCCGTTTTCGGCGGCACTCATATCATACCCTAAACTTTGTTCGCCGCGCCCTTGAAGATAACGCCCCCAACTGGTTTCGCTGATCTGCTGGCTGCGCTGGCGCAGTTCCGCAATTTGCACCAGCGAACGGCGGATCGTTTCTTCCTGTTCGCGCACCGTGCGCGTTAAATCGCGGGCGAAACGATTCGCGGTGAGCGAACGCGCGACCATGTTTGCCACGCCTTGCAGCGCGCTAATGTCGTTTGTGCTAAAGCCGCCACTGGCGATGATTTGCACATCCAGCGCGCCCAACAGGTTGTCGCCATCGAACAGGGGTAGGGTCAAACTGCTGCGCGCGGGTGGCAGCAGATGATTGCTGTCGGCATCCCCTTCATTGACGAACACCGGACGGCGCGTGTTCAGCGTTCGTTCGATTACGCGCGTGTCGCTGGCGCTCAAACGTGCGCCGCCGCGCAGCGGTCGGGTGACGCCGCCCGCACCATCGCTGAGAAAGAAATCAACGCTTTCAAACTCGAAGCTTTCGCTTAACACACGGGCGGCAGCGGCGGCAATATCACCGTCACTCAAGTCGCGCGTTAGCATGGTCAGCAGGCGACTGGTGGCGTTGAGCTTAGCGACATCGCGCACGGTCGCGCGGGTGATGCGATCGGTTCCGCCCGCAAACACGAACAGGAACAGCGCCGATGCGCCGAATATAATCAGATAAACGGTGAACTCTGTTGCGATGGTGTCGGGGGGAATCAGCGTAATCGGTTGTGTGAAATTGAGCAGGTTGAGTAATCGTAAGCCCATCACCGCTGCCACCAGCACAATGGCGACGAGGAACTGCCGCTGGCTGAGGAGCAAGCCCGCCACAATCAAGCTGATCATCAACGCGAATGGCGCGTAATAGCCGAAGCTGGTCACGCTGATCACTGTGACGGTTATCAGCGGAATGCTGACGTAAATCCAAACCGCGCTGTTCAACCGTCCGGTTTGGATCAGCCCAATCAGAGCCACATTCAAAGCGGGAATGACGATGAACGCCAGCGGCATCGCGCTGAACGCCTGATCAGCCAAGCCGATGACGCCCAACGCCATCAGCGGCAAAACGATCAGTGAAGTGATCAGCGACGCCCAACTGATGATCAGCAGGCTGCGCGCCCGCTGGATGGTGACCATATCACGATAGGGATGACGCACACGAAACAGGAGATCGCTTATTTGTCTGATCATCGGGTGCTGCCTCCGTTATGCGCGCCGTTCATCGGTTCGGCGTCCTCATCCACGCGCGCCAAACGGATCGCGGCGTGCTGCGCGCCCAACAACCCGCTGAGTTCTTCCACCGTGATGCGCAGCAGTTCGTCCACGGTTGACACGCTTTGATAACGCGCGGCAATCGCGTTGATCTGCTGCTCGCGTGAGGCGGTCAAGCGGCTTTCTTCATACAGGCGGGCGGCTTCCAAACTGAGCGCGAGACGCTGTGCCACCGCTTGGGTCATCTCGGTGGCGTCCAGCGCGCTTGCGCCGGGTTCCACTTCGATGCTGCCGATCACCTCACCGCGCAGCGTCACCGGCACGCTGATCGTGCCATCGGCGGCGACATGCACTTGGTCGAATAGCGGCACCAGTTGATCGCCTTCCATCAACACGCCCTCAACCGCGCCTTCTTCCGTCAGATATTCGTTCCACGCGGTGCGCGTCAATTCCTGATTCAAGCGGGCGATCTCATCAAGGTTACGCTGTGATTCGCCGTAGAGTTTTTCATTTTCATTTAACGCTGCCGCCTGCCGGGCGAACGACAGCGCGTTCTGCGCACTGGCGCTGATCAGTTCAGACACGATTTGCAGCGCTTGGAGTTCCGCTGATGACAGCACGCGACCGACCGAAGTGATCATGCGCCCGGCATCGTAGCCCGCCAGTTGAATGGGGAAAGTGTTGGTGGGTGCATTCGCCGCGCTGCTGCCCACGCTGATCGTGTAATTATTGCGATCATCTGTCAGCGTGATGCGAACTTCGTCCAAGTCGAAGCGCAAGCGTGTGATGCGCGCCGCCGTGCGGATCAGTTCTTCGACGTTGAGGATCGACGCGATCTCCTGCCCAATGTTAGCGGCAGTTTGCAGCGCGCGGATCGAATTGCTGGCGCTCTTGAGCGCGCGTTCGCCCACATTCACCAGATAGCGTGCCACGGTCGTCAGTACGATCAAGATCAGCAGCAGCACTAACCGATCACCAAAAATCGTTTCATTGCGATCAATCGTCAGGATGTTCGCAATTAAAGCGATCAAGACGACTGCGGTGACCGGATAAAATACTAACGATGGCATCAACACACTGGCGGTCAGCAGGGTAAGCACCGCACCGATGGGGAAAACATTTTCGCCAAAGGCGAATAAACCGGTCAACATCACCAGCAGCAAGCCAAGCGCTGCTGTCTGAACACGCCCCCTGTTTGCCAGCGTCAGCAAGCCCACAGACACAATCATGATTAGGAGAAACGCGGGCAGAAACAACACGCCCGAACCAATAGTTAAGGTCAACACCGCGGCGATGACAGCCAGCACCAGCAAACCGATTGAGAATGTTTGCACATAACGCTGGCGCAAATCATAGAGCGACGATACATTGAAGAACAGCGCATTTAAGCGAGCAAACATGCGTTATGCGCCTCCGTTTTCGGTGACTTCAAGTGGGCGGCGTGGGGTTAAACGAATGGCGACGCGCTGCGCGCCGATGCTTTGTTGCAAACCGCGTGCGGCTTCTTCCAGCACGGTTTCCACGCGGTTGCGCCCTTGCAGGCGGCTACCGATGTCATTGATCATGGCTTCGCGTTGGGCGGCTCGGCGGCTGATTTCGTAAGCGCGCGTTGTTTCGACCGCTGTGCCGAAGCGATCCGCCACCGCCTGCACCAGATCGAGTTGTTCGGGCGTCAGTGTGCCGCCGGGCAGTTCAAACTCGATCGCGCCGATCACATGCCCACGCACGCGCAGCGGCGCACTGATGATCGTGATGTTGCCGATGTCAGTTTGCACCACATGATTATCGGTGATGGCGCGTTCGAGCGTCGCTGTCAACTTGGGTTCGGCGTTGGCAGTTACACGCTGAAAGTCAATGTTGATGGCAATCTGTCCGCCTTTTTGCTCGAGATATTCATCCCACGTGCGCGCGGTCAGTTCGCGGTTAAGCTGCTCGACCTGTCGGGCGGCGCGCTGTGTTTGCTCAACTAAGCGTTCATTTTCGCGCACACGGCGCTCGGCTTCTTCAAGCAAACGCGCATTATCGATGGCGATAGCGATGGTGTCCGCCAGCGATTGAAACACCGGTGCTTGCTCGTCGGGAAAGGCGTCTTTGAGCTTGCTTTGCAGGTCAAGCGCGCCGATCACGCGCCCGCCCACTTGCAGCGGAAATGCCGCTTCGACGACGGTTTCGGGCAGAAATTCGTTGCGACGATGCACTGTGTTCGATGAACCTGTGCGCGCAATAATCGGGTTGGCAGCTTGCGTCACTTGACCGATCACGCTGCGACTGCCTACATCGAGCGTGTGTTGACGCGCCAAGAGCAAGCGACCGGGTTCACCCGTACTGGCGATCAAACGGGCGCTGCGCCCTTCCTCATCGATCAAAAAGACCTGCGCGTGATAAATCTCGGCGTAACTGTTGACAATCTCATCGACGGCGGTGTTGAGCAGCTCGTTGAGATTGGCGCGACCGGAAATGCGCTGCGCGATCTGGGTGGTTAGGGTGGCAAGCCGCAAGCGGTCAACATCGATTTGCTCGATGCTTTCCCGCTGGGCGATGCTAATGTTACGCAAGAAGCGCATCAATAAGGCTAAAGCGGCTAAAAGGTACAAACCACCAACCAGCAAGTCTTGCGTGCTGTTGGGGATGAAAACGCTTGCTGCTAATGTATCGCGTTGGATCAAACCGATGACTAAAGCGCCCAACGCCAAAGCAAAGCCGATCACGACTGCGCGCAGGCGCATGGTCAGCGCGCCTAAGAGGATCAAGCCGACGAGGGACATGGTGCTAGTGGGTGAGAGCAAGCCGCCATTTATATCTAGCAGCACGCCGCTGCCCAACAACATGAGCATGGGACCCAGTTCGACCAGCAGAGAACGCCAGCCTTGCCGAATATCCAGCAGCGTGAGCAAGCCGAAGATATATAAGCAATTCAGCGAAATTATCGCCAACACATTGCCTTGCAGCGCACGTTCAAACAGCGAGCTATTCACACTCCCAAATGCCTGTAAAGCGTAGATGGTGGAGAATATCAGTGCTGTCAGCACAATGAACATCGTAAGCTGCATTCGGTCGCGTTCACTGCGGCTGGTGTATTGGTCGAGGTTGAACACCCGATCGAGATAACGCAGCATCATCAACCCCTTAGCGATCTAATTGTTCGGTCACGGCGTCGTCAAGCTGCGGTTGCAGCAAGCCACGCGCCTGCTGCGCGCCCAACGCCCGTCCCAGTTCGCCCACGGCGATGCTGAGCATGGTTTCGATGTCGCGCTGCTCTTGAATGGAGGCAGAAATCTCGTTGATCAACGCTTCGTTCTGCGCCATGCGCTGGCTTTGAGCGAAGGCTTCCGCGTTTTCGATGGCGACCGCAAGTTGGTTCACCATTTGCTGAAACACCACTGCATCGCCCTCACTGTAAGCATGGGCGCGCAAGCTACCGATGCTGACCGTTCCCAAAAGCCGCCCGCGAGAACGGATCGGCGCGATGATCAGCGCGCGCGTGCTGAGGTCGCCGGCGTCGGCGCGTTGCTGCGTGTCGGGGATGAACAGCAGTTCGCGTGTTTGCCACACACGTCCGGCATAGCTGCCTTCCATGCTGATGAGCGCGCCGCCGCGCAGATCGATGGTGGTGCGCTCGTCCTCGAAGTGCGCCGCCACGCGCAAGCGTCCGCTGCGTGCGTCGTAGAGCGCGACACTCATGCTGTCGGTCGGCAGCAATTGTGTGCTTTCCGCCAACATAATGTTGAGGATGGTGTCTAATTCGAGCGTCGCTTGCATCGCTTGACTGAACTGCGTGATGCGCTCAAGCTGGTTGGCGCGATGCTGTGTTTCCGTCAGCAGACGGATATTTTGCAGCGCGATGCCAAGCTGGTTGGTCATGGTCTGCCCGATTTCGACCATCTCCTGCGTGAAGGTGCGCCCCCGCTGGTAAATATCGAAACCAATTGTGCCGATCAGCTCATCGTAGACGATCACGGGGATGATCATCAGCGAAAAAACGCCCAAACCGAGCAGCACATCGCGTTCGTTGGCGGGCATTTCCGTATCGTTTTCGAGATCGTTGCGGATGATCGGCTTGTTGCCCTCGCGCACCACACGGTCTTTGAGTGGGTTATTTTTCATGCCGATGCGCGCGCCCAACGCAATTTGCTTGGGGTATTCTGACGTAACGATGGAATATTCGCCGCTGGGTTCGATGACCGCAATGGCGGTGTGATCGACGCCGACAGCGCTGTTCATCGCTTGCATGGTGTAATCGAGCAGTTCGCGCTCACTTTGAAAGCTGCTGATGCCGCTCGATAAGCGGTTGATGGTTTGCAGCACGCGCACCTGTCGCGAAAGCTGAATGGCGCTGGTTTGCGCTTCACGCAGCAGGCGTTGATTTTGCATCACGATGCTGAGCGGGTCAGCGGTGGCGGCGAATAAGCGCCGCGCGGTGCCATCGAAGGTGCGTTCGTCGGCAAACGTGATCACAATGATGTCTTCGATGCGCCCACGTTCGCGCACGGCGATCACGATATAGCTGCCCACCGCGCGACGGATCAACGCATCGATCACGCGCTTGCTTTCCGCCTGTTTGACATTTTCGACAAATTCGACGCTGGTTTCCGGGCTGACGGCGAATAGGTCCGACGCGCGCCGCACCGATGTTACCGCCGTATCGACGACTTGTTCATCGGTCGGCGTAATCACATGACGGATGCTCAAGCGCTCGGCGCTGCTGTCGGGCAGATGCTCAACCACCGCGTGCAGGATCGATGCGGCATCGGGCGCGAGATGTTCACGCAGCACCCGCAGCACGTCCAGCGGGTCAAGCGCGCCCAACATCGCGCGGTTGATCACGTAAAGCTGCTGCGTCTCATGCAGGGAAATTTCGGTGCGGCGCAGCAGCGCTTGGTTCTCGAACACCACCGCCACTTGGTCAGCCAGACTGCGGAAAGCGCGCAGCTTACTTTCATCGGTGGGCAGCGCTTGAGGATTGCTGAAGATCACCGCGCCGGTCAAGCGCTGGTTCACCACCAGCGGAATGACCATCAGCGCACCGATTTTTTGTTTCCGCAGCAGCTCACGTTCATTTTCGGTTAGAAAAGGGTCGGTTGTGACATCGGGGACATCGAGGACTTCAACGGCGGCGAAGGTTTCATGAGCGGGGAAATCGGTCAGCGCTTGTCTGAGGTTGACCGTTTGGGTTCGCTCGCCGCTCCACTGCGCGATGATGTTCAGGATGGGCGGCTCACTTTCAGGAACGAGCAGCCCCAAACGCGCGCTGGCGAACTGCTTACCGCCAAAATTGATCAGCGCATCGAGAATCGTTGCTGGATCGTTTGATCCGTAAATCGTGCTGGAAGCTTGATGTTGGGCTTCGGCTAATGCTTGTAAATTTTCGGGGCGGTCTACTTCCATTCCCAAACCTCCTCACCACCGAGCAAGCGCCGAATTTGACTCGGAAAGCGATCAGGATCAAGCGGCTTGCCTAAAAATCCGTTGAAACCGGCTTTGCGCGCGCGGCGCATTTGATCTTCGCTGGCTTCGGCGGTCACCGCGCACACGACGGTATCTTTCAGGCGTGGGTTGGCGCGCAGTTTTTGCAGCGCTTGATAGCCATCCTCGTAAGGCAGGCGAATATCCATCAAGATCAGATCAACCCGCGGCAGGGTGTCGGCAAACTGCACCACCTGCCAACCGGATGTTTTCCATTCGCAGCGCTGCACACCCATGAAGGCTAACATGCGTGCGATCAATACAAAATTCGGCACATTGTCTTCCACCACCAAGACATGCGCCTCACTCGGTTCAATCGAGCTGGGCTTCTGATCGGCAGTTGGTTGATCAGTCATGGTTTCTCCTGGTGTAGTAGAGAATGTCGTCGGCAAGTTTATCGATGTCGATGGGTTTGGAGATATAACCGTCGCACCCCGCGGCAAGGCTGCGTTCTTTATCTCCGTGCATGGCGTTAGCGGTCAGCGCCACAATGGGAATGTCACGCAGTTCGGGAATGGTGCGAATCTCACGAGTGGCGGCTAGACCATCCATATCCGGCATGTTCAAATCCATCAGGATGATGTCGGGTGGGTCTTGCAGTGCCATACTAATGCCCGTGCGGGCATTTTCAGCCTCGCGCACGGAAAAATCGCCCACGTCCGACGCAAGCAGCACACGGCGCACGAGTATGCGATTTTCGAAGTTGTCTTCAATGTACAGCACATGCAGCATAGGATCATCCTCCAGCGAAGTTTTCATTATACCTTCGCAGAATCAGTTTAGCATGGAGCGCGTGCCTATGATTATGAAGGTTTTGAAATAGTACCATTGTCGGCAGGTGCAAAAAGGGTAGCAACTGCTGTGCGTAAGCGCAACTACAAGTGGCTTTAAGGTTCTTAAAGCGACAAGCTAGGGCAAGACAACCCCATGATCGCTGCGCTCACTTGCCTTCTTTTTCATAGGGAATACCGTCGGCTTTGGGTGCAACTGCGCGTCCGACGACGCCTGTCAAGACGATGATCGTGACGACATACGGCACCATTTGCAAGAACTGTGATGGAATCGGAACATTAAGCAGTTGGAAACGTTCGCCCAACGCATCGCTGAAGCCGAATAGTAAGCCGCCCGCGAACGCCCCGAACGGCAGATACTTGCCGAAGATCATCGCCGCCAGCGCGATAAAGCCGCGCCCGCTGGTCATGTTATCGTCAAAGCTGCCCGTGGTTTCCAGCGAGAACCATGCGCCCGCCAACCCCGCGATCAACCCGCCGATGATCACGTTCGTCCAGCGCATCCGAATCACGTTGACGCCGAGCGTATCCGCCGCGCGCGGATTCTCACCGATGGCGCGCGTGCGTAAACCCCAACGGGTGTAAAACAGGATCATGTGCGTCAAAATGAGGATGACGAACATCGAAAAGAACACCGGTCGCCCTTCAAACAAAATGGGACCCAACACCGGAATTTCGCTCAAAAATGGGATTTCAAGCGCGCGCAGGGTTTCGCGCCCCGCGTCGGACGACAGCAGCACTTCGCGCCGTGTGAAGCTGGTCAAGCCGATGGCGAGGATGTTGATCACCGTGCCGCTGACGATCTGATCGGTCTTGAACGTGATCGACAACCAGCCGTGCAGCGCTGCCATCAGTCCGCCCGTCAGCGCCGCGACGATCACGCCGAGCAACTGCGCGTTAGGTGTGCCGAGTGCTTCAACGGTCAGCACGAAGGCGACAAAGCCAAAACACGCGCCGCTGAGCATCATACCTTCGATGGCGATATTGACCACACCCGATCGCTCACACCAGATGCCCGCCAGCGCGCCCATGATGATCGGTGTCGCGCGAGTCAGGCTGACGCTCAACATCACCGTGACATTAGTGCTGTTGTTCGCCGCCGCGATGATCAGCACGGTGGGGATGATCAGCACGCCGCCGATCACATACAGGCTGGTGCGCGCCAGTTGCAAGCGTTCGCCCGCGAACAGCCCGACCACGCCCGCCAGAATGTAGATCGCCCCCGCCGCCAGCGCATAGGTCAGCGTTGGCACGAATAATTCGGGCAAGCCCGCGCCGAAGGTCAAGCGGGTGGTGGTGGCATCGGTATAGCTGCCGGTTGCGCCCCACAGCAGCAGCACGCCGCTGATGATGAACAGCACGGCGAAGGTTCCGCGCCGCGTGATGCGCCAAGCGCTGAGTCCGCCTGCGCGGGTGATGGTGCCGGGTGGGGTGGATGTGGTCGTGGTCATCAAAGCATCTTTCTGGTTACCACACACAAACTTACCCTAATGTTCTACCACATTTTGCGGATCAAGCCATGTTTTGGGAGGTTATTTGAAGGGGGACTGCCGTTAAGCTTAAGCGCAGTCGTGGGGCTTAGTACGCCAAGCCCCACTTTTACACACGCAGACGTTACTTTTTGTCGCGGATGGTGTAACGCTTGCTGTCGATCACGGTTTGCTGGTGCGCTTGGCGCGACTGCAATTGTGCCTTATGCTCTTCGACTACATATTCGGGCGCGGCGGATTCAAACAGGCGCAAGCCGAGCAAGAAAATACCCAGATCATCCAATTGACCCAAGCCGACGATGATATCGGGGACGAAGTCAATCGGTGAGATGATATACACCAGACCCGCCAGCGGGATCATTTTCGCCAGCACCGGCACGCGCGGATCGCGGATTAAGCGCCATGTCAGGCGCAGTTGATCGAACAAAGTTCGCAGTACATTCATGGTTGACCCACTCCACACATTGTTAACACATGATCTACGCGCCAGCGCGCCAGAAGTTGCACAATTGGTCTAACCGCTGGCGGGATCGCGCGGCAGATAGATCGTTTGCCCGATGAAGATCGTATCAACATCAGCGAGACAATTGGCGCTGGCAATTTGCTGTGCCGTGCTTTCGACTGCTTCCGCCAACAGCGTGAGCGAATCACCCGTTTG
>JBGSRB010000375.1:0-4399 GCA_041737735.1 Anaerolineae bacterium
ACAGCGCGCGGTTGGCGACTTCGGGCAGCGCCGCGTTATAGAAAGCGTAGAATGCCGCGCCCAATAAGCCTAAACTCATGAGCAGCAAGCCGAGAAACGCCACGATCACGAGCGCGGTCGGCGTGTTGAACGCGCTCAGCAACCAATCCGCCGCGCCGAAGCCACTCGGCGGGCTAACCAGCGCGGCGATCACCAGCGCGACGATCCACACACCGCCGCCGATCAACCACACGCGCGGAATCTGATTGAGCATATCGCGCATGACCAACGCACCGAACGTCGTCAGCAGCGCCGCCAGCGCCAACATCACCCAAAAGCCGCGATCCATGCCGCTGAAAGGCGCGGCGAACAGCGTTCCGGCAGGCACAAGCAATGCCAACGCCGCCAACGCGCCGCTGATCAACGCCAGCGCCAACCACAAACGTTCGGTGCGCTCGGCGCTGCCGCGTAGCTGCGCGTAAATCAGCAGACTGGCGTGCAGCACGCCGCTGATCACGATCACGGCGTTGGTCAGCATATCCATAGGGGCGCTTTCGGGTGGTGGACGATGGTCATCAGCTTATTCCGCGCCTACTTGAGAATGTAATACGTGCCTTTTTTCGAGCCGACCTTGAGCAGAATGCCGCGCTCAACCATATCAGCCAGATCAAGGCGCAGGGTTTCCGCCGACACACCCTGACACAACGTGCGATACTCGCGGTTGGTGATCGATCCGTGGTCACGGATATATTGCAGCGCGCGCGCCTGCCGATGATTGGTGTTCCGCACCCAATCGGGCAGCACTTGCTTCTCGCGCGAGTTGTGCAGCGTGACGGCGAAGCTATACGGGCGCGCGTCGAAACTCGGCGGCGCGTGACCTGCCTGCTCCATGACTTCCATCATGCGGTCGATGCCCAAACCGAGTTCTTCAATGTAGCCCCACTGGAACAAGCCATTGACGATGCGCGGGTTGCGGCTGAAATGCTCATCGACGATGTTTTCCACCGTGATGAAGCCGGGCAAGCCGCCGGGCGAGATCACTTCGAGGCGGTCGCTGTACATGCGAACTTCGATGCGCCGCCCTTTGATGCGGTAATCGCGGTGGCAGATGGCGTTCACAATCGCCTCACGCACCGCAAATTGGGGATACTCGTAGGTTTCTTCGCGCTCCAAGCCTTTGACGACGGCACTCACTGCCATCTCGCTCCAGATCAAGTTCCATGTCGCTTCGATCAGGCGCGGCAAGGGACCCGTGAGTTCTTCGCGGCGGGTATAACCCGCTAAGCCGTTCTCGCCGCGCGGTGTTTTGCCGACGAACTTGGCGAACACGACGCCGCACTGCGGCAGCCAGTGCTGCGGATACTCGCTGAACAGCATGATGCCCGACACGGTCGGACGGTCGGCGGTGTCAATCGCGCCGATCTCGCGCAGCAGATCATCGATCTTCCCGTTATACGGACGCTTGGTGCGTTCCGCGCGCTTGGTCAGATATTCTTCGATCATCTTGCGGCTGAAATCGTCTTTAGTCGCGCCGCCAAGCGGTTCCGACTCAAAATCGCCCGTGCTTTTGGCGCTGGCAAGCTTGAGAATCTCTTGCCCGCCCAACGGACGCACCTTTTGATCCTCACGAATCACGACGCGCCCATCATTGAGCGCGTGCAGTTCGATGCTGCGCGGCACGCGCAAGGCAAACGCGCTGCCGCCGCTGTCCAGCTCGACGGGTTCCCAATTGCCGGTCACAACGGGCGGGCTGCACAAACCATCGGCTTCTTTGAGCGCCTTCGCCAGCGTGTCGTTATCCAACTGCGCGCCGGGCTTGCCATCGTCTTTCAAGCCGACGACAAGCGTGCCGCCTTCCGTGTTGGCAAACGCGACCAATGTCTCAGCAATGCGGATCGCTTCGGCACCTTCAAGAAATGCCAGACGCGGGCCGGGGCCATTTTTCAAAAATTCAGGGTTCAACATACGCTTTATGCGTTCAGGTGGATCGAATGTTGCCACATTGTAGCACGACTCAGCGGTGTGGCGCGAACACCCACGACCCCAAAAAGCCAAAACGGGCGATCCAATGTAGCTGGATCGCCCGTTCGTATTTAGGCACTCATGCAGCGGTGCGCGTTAGCTGTTATAGCCGCCCGCGCCCATTTCCCAGTGTTCGGGCGAGCGCCACAGGTTGCTAAGCAGCAGTTGGCGCATGGCGATGAACTCGTTCGGCAGGCGATCATACAGCTTGATGAACAATTCTTCGTGCAGCAGCAGTTCTGCCAGCCATTGATCGCGGTCAACCGCCATCAAGTCGTTGAATTGGTCTTCGCTGAAATCCAGCCCCTTCCAATCGAGGTCTTTGTAGGTGGGCATGTAGCCGATGGCGGACTCAGTGGCGTGTCCACGCCCGCGTGAACGCTCGACGATCCACTTGAGAACGCGCATGTTCTCGCCAAAGCCGGGCCAAAGGTACTTACCGTTTTCGTCTTTGCGGAACCAGTTCACGCTGAAGATGCGCGGCGGGTCGTTGATCTGCCGCCCGATGTTGAGCCAGTGATTGAAATAGCTCGCCATGTGATAACCAATGAAGGGCAGCATCGCCAGCGGGTCGCGGCGCACCACTCCGACTTTACCAAAGGCGGCGGCGGTCATTTCCGAACCCATCGTCGCGCCGATGTACACGCCGAACGACCAGTTGAACGCCTGTGAAATCAGCGGCACGGTTGTGCTGCGGCGTCCACCGAAGATGAACGCTTGGATCGGCACGCCGTTCGGGTTTTCCCACTCGCTGTCGATGGCCGGATTTTGTTCAGCCGGCGCGGTAAAGCGTGAGTTCGGATGCGCGGCTTTCTTATCGCTGGCGGGCGTCCATTCGTTGCCCTGCCAATCGATGGCACTGGCGGGCGCGTCGCCGTCTTTGTCTTCCCACCACACATCGCCATCCGGCGTCAGCGCGACGTTGGTGAAGATGGTATTCGCTTTGATCGATTCCATCGCGTTCGGGTTGGTGTGATACGACGTTCCCGGCGCGACACCGAAGTAACCCGCTTCGGGATTGATGGCGTACAGCCGTCCATCGGGACCCGGCTTAATCCACGCGATGTCGTCGCCAATCGTCGTGACCTTCCAGCCTTCCATCGGTGCAGGCGGGATGAGCATGGCGAAGTTGGTTTTACCGCACGCGCTCGGGAATGCCGCCGCAACGTAAGTTTTCTCGCCTTTGGGGTCTTCCACGCCGAGGATCAGCATGTGTTCCGCCAGCCAGCCTTCATCATGACCGATCACCGAGGCGATCCGCAGGGCGAGACACTTCTTGCCCAACAGCGCGTTACCACCGTAACCGCTGCCGTATGACCAGATCGCACGCTCCTCAGGGAAATGCACGATGTACTTGGTCGTGGGATTGCAGGGCCACGACACATCTTCCTGACCGGCTTCAAGCGGCGCGCCGACGCTGTGCATGCACGGCACAAACTCGCCATCTTCACCCAACACATCGTAAACCGCTTTGCCCATGCGCGTCATAAGTTTCATGTTGACCACGACATAAGGCGAGTCGGTGATTTCGATGCCGATATAACTAATGTGCGATCCCAAGGGACCCATCGAGAACGGGATGATGTACATCGTGCGACCGCGCATCGATCCGTCGAACAAGCCTTCGAGAATGTCGTGCATCTCGCGCGGGTTCATCCAGTTGTTGGTGGGACCCGCATCATTTTTATTCAGGCTGCAAATGTAGGTGCGGTCTTCGACACGCGCCACATCACTCGGATCGCTGCGGGCAAGGAAACTGTTCGGGCGCAGTTCGGGGTTAAGACGAATGAACGTGCCGCTTTCGACCATCTGCTCACACAGCGCGTCATATTCGGCTTGGCTGCCATCGGCAAAATGCACGGCGTCGGGCTTACACAGCGCGACGGCTTCGCGCACCCAATCCTTGACCCGTTCGCTGCGGATGTAATCAGGAAAGCTCAAAGTTTCAGCGTTAACCGCCACAGTCGTTATTTGCTCACTCATTGAGGAAATCCCCTTTAATCTTTATTGTCACAATCTACAGCCTTATTATACATAGCTCGGCTCAGAGGGGTGGTTACAAACGTCACGCGCTAAACAGTAAGTTGATCACGCGCTTGTCAGCCGGGGGAAATCCTGCTAACTTGATGAGCGCTTCAAGCAAGGATTAGAGCGAGGTCAATGCGGTTTGGCGACAACAACACATACGCACGCGGGGCGCATGGTGCGCGGCGTGATCTGGGTGGTGGTGATCGGCGTGCTGGTTTATCTGCTGATCGCGCTGCTGCTGACGCTATCGGTGTATAGCTACGGGCGGGCGCGCGCCAATGTCGCGCAGGATGCCGACGTGATCATTGTGTTGGGCGCGGGCTTAACGCGGCGGGGCGCGCCGGGACCAGCCTTGACGCGCCGTTCGCAG
>JBGSRB010000391.1:0-2120 GCA_041737735.1 Anaerolineae bacterium
GCAGCGCGCCGCCGATCACCGCTGTGACCGCGCTCAAACCCGCCGGATGCAGCATGAAGCCCGTGGCGACCAGCAGCGCGGCGAATAAACCCAAGCCGATGCCCAACACCCACGGAAAAGCGCGCAGTTGCGCGTTTGGCGTGCTATCGTAGCCCGAATCGAGTGCAAATGGTTCGTGATCGACTCGTTCCCACAGCCACGTGATCGCGCCTGCCAGCAGCAGGATCAACGCCAAAATTGCGCCGCCCGCTTCCGTCAGCAGGATCAACCCGATCAGGCACATGATCGCTAACACGCCAAAATTCATGCGTGCTGCGTCAGATCGGCTGTAGAAGCGTGTCAGCGCCCACAAACCCAAGCCGGTTAGCAGGGCGGCGTAGACCATCGGCTCGCTGAATTTCGATGCTGCCAGCAGCACAGGCGAACAAGCCAGAATGACGCTGAGCGCCAGCGCGCGCCCCGCGCCGATCTGGTCGCGGAATGCCAGCGGCATGAGGATCACCAACACGCCCGCTAAGGCAACGGGCAGGCGTGCGGTAAATTCCGACGCGCCAAACAGCGAGAATAACCCGCTTTGCAGCAGGAAATTCAGCGGGCTGGTGGCGATCAGCGGTGCGCCGGATGATTCGACCGCTGCCGCGCGCCATGCCGCTAACGCGGGCGCGAGTTCCGACGACGCCAGTGGCACGCTGTCCAGTTCGGCAAGGCGCAGCAGCAGCGCGAACAACACGATCACGGCGTAGGCGATGCCTTCGACCGTCACGGTGAAAGCGCGCGTGGGTTGCGCGGTGTAGATCGCCGGGGTGGGGGTTGGGTCGATCACATTTTGCATAGGGTTCTCACTCTCGCGCCGCGCTGATGATATATTCTGGCACTTGATACACGCGCGTGCCGCCAAATTCGCACACAATGGGCAGGTTTTCGCGGAATTTCAGTTCGGCGGCGGGCGCGTCGGCGTATTTCTGGCGTTCCGCTGAGCCGAAGAAAATATAGTCGATGGCGTATAAATTGATGATGCGCTGCGCCAGATCCCACGTGGGATCGCTGTAGAGCAGGTTGATGTCGGCGTCGCGCGATCCGACGGTTTCGCCGTAAGTCGCGCCGCGCCACTGCGCTTGATGTCCTGCCCAGTTCAGCACCACCGGAATCCCGGTCAGCGTGCCAGTGCGCCCGAAGCGCCCGTCATACTGCCCGCCGACGGCTTCAGCGACTACGACATCCTGCCGATCCCCGACGATTTGCTGCAAGCACAACACCGCCTGATAATCTTCCGCGTTGATGAAACCGGGCGCGCCATCCAGCGTGATCGGCTGAGGATTAAACGCGCGCCCAAACTCGACCCGCGCACGATGCTGCACCGCGAACGCCGGAAACAGCAAGCCCAACACCAGTACCACCGCCGTTAACCCGCCATAGGCGGCGCGCAGCGGCACGTTGATCGCGCGCGCGTCGGTGAGCAACACATGCGCGCCATAGGCTGCCGCTAAACTGATCAGCAGCCATGCCTGATAGTAAAACTTGAACACGGTGTTCATACGCGAACCGAAGTTATCGCGCAGGAAGATAAATTCTGGTGTGAGGATTAACACCGCGCCCGCCGCGATCAGCAGCAGCGCGAAGCCTGTCGCGGCGGGATAGGTGACGACGCGCGGATCGGCGTCGGTCTCGAAGTCGTCGGCGTGGCGCGGGAATAAGCGTCCGGCGATCAGCACGATCATGAACGTGAGCAGCAGCGCGGTGGGCAAATGCGTCAGCCGTTTGAGCAGCGCGTCCGCGATGGTCACGTCCCATCCGCCATTTTGCAGCGCCAACGATTCTGCCTGTGCGCGGATGTCCGGGATCAGCAATCCGATCAGCCCGAAGATCAGCATCAGTGCCAGCAAGCCCAGCAGCGCGCCACCGCCGATCAACCAGCCCACGCGCCAGTTCATGCGGGCGTTTGCGCGGGCGGCTTCCGCGCCTAAAAAGGGTAGCGTGAGCAGCAGCAGCGGCGCGAACATCAGGAAGAACTGCCCGAAGCTAGTCGGGTTGATCAGGTTGGGCGCGATGCCTGCCGCCTGTGATCGAAACGTGATCAGGAAGGGTAGGTAAAACACGATAGACAGCACCGCCAAGCGCAC
>JBGSRB010000395.1:0-3278 GCA_041737735.1 Anaerolineae bacterium
CACGACCTGCGCGCCTTCAGCGGCGAACACTTCCGCCGTCGCCCGCCCGATCCCTGATGTGCCGCCCGTGATCAGCGCGACTTTGCCTGCTAAACGTCCCATCACGCTTACGATTCCGACGGACGCGCCACTGACTCCACAGGCGCGGCGGCATCATTAGCCCGCGAACGATTGCGCTCACGCGGGGAGTCGTCCTCATGATCTTCATCGGGGTGACGCGATCTTGGCGACGTGAACTTTACGAATACGCCGATTTTCGACTTCCTCGATCCGCATGGTCACGCCGGGCTGTTCGACGATCTCGCCCACGTCCGGCACATGCCCTAAGATGCTGTAAAGATAGCCGCCAATCGAGTCGTTTTCTTCGGTCGAAAGGTCGATTTCGAGCAGTTCGTTTAAATCGTCGATGTTCATGCCGCCATCAACGATATAGGCGTTTTTGCCTGCCGCCACATATTCGGCTTCTTCATTCAAATCATACTCGTCGCGGATATCGCCCACGATTTCTTCGACCAAGTCCTCAATCGACACGATGCCCGCTGTGCCACCATATTCATCGACCACCACCGCCAGATGCACCTTGCCCAACTGCATCTCTTTGAACAGGCGATCGGCGCGCTTGGTTTCCGGCACGAAATAGGCAGGACGCATCACGTTTTCGATGGTGCGCTGATCCAGCGTGCCTGCATCCACCCACACCTTGAACACGTCTTTGAAATAGAGCAAGCCGCGCACATTGTCGATCTCGCTTTCGTAGACCGGCATCCGCGAATGACCGCTTTCGATGAATTTGCGCGTGGCGGCTTCCAGCGAGTCGTGCAGTTCAACGGCGACCACATCCGGACGCGGCACCATCACCTCACGCGCGAGCGTCTCGCCAAATTGCAACACCGAGTAGATCATCTCTTTTTCGGCGTCCTCAATCGTGCCGCCCTGCTGACCCACATCGACCAGCGCGATGATTTCTTCCTCAGTCACAGCTTTGGACATGGCTTCCGCGCCGGTGATCAGGGTGATCAGCTTGTTGATCCCTAATACCACTAGCACCAGCGGGTTGAGGATGAACGTCAGCACGCGGATCGGCGGCGTGATCGCGCTCACCACCTGATCAGCATACATTTGCCCCAACGCTGTCGGAATCGCTTCACCGAAAATATAAGCCAGTACGCCTGTGATCACCAACACGCCAATCAAGATCAAGGCGCTGTTAGTGCTGGATTCCGCCAGCGGCAGCGCGAGATTAAGCAGCGTCACCGCAATCAACGTAAAGCGCACCACTGTCAGCGCGATCTGGTTGGTGATGTATAAACGGGTCAGGTCGTTCGTCAAACTGATGGTACGCCGCGCACGGCGATCCCCCTGTTCGGAACGCTCGCGCATCACAGTGCGCCGGTGATTCGTCAGCGCGGCATGGCTGAACTGCAAGCCGCCGCTCAGCGCGATCAGCGCTGCTAAGAGGGTGATGATAGATAAACCGCCGTCGTCCAAGTTACCCTTTCCTTACTCATGACCCATGACCAACCACCCAAACGCAAATTACCGAGTAAACCGCCGCGTGCTTGCCTGCGGTGTTTGCCCGGTAATGGTGTGATTGGGTATCGTCAGATCAAAGCCCCAGCATTGACTGGGAGGTTGGTCTGGGTTTTCGATTAACACGTCACATTGTCGTTGGTTGAATGACGATATAAGGTCAGTGTATCACAGCGCGGCATTAAGTCGCAAGGCGTGTTCCGCGTGCGGGGATGCGGGCAGCGCCTGTCAATGCCCCGCACAACGGCGCGGTCGATTTCCCACTTTCAGCGCCGCCGCTGCCCAAGTATAGTCATAGCACGATGTCAACTAGACGCGAGGCATATAAGGACGCAGCATGAAAATTTACACCAAAACCGGCGATCAAGGCGAAACTAGCTTGTTCGCGGGCGGTCGCGTGACCAAAGATCACCTGCGCGTTGAGGCTTACGGCACAGTGGATGAACTCAATTCGATGTTGGGTTGGGCGCGTGCGCTGGCGCTGCCCGAAACGGCTGATGCGTGGTTGACGCGCGCGCAAAATGAATTGTTCACCGTCGGCGCGGATTTAGCCACCCCGCTGGACGCGGAAGCCGAGTGGCTGGTACGTTTAGCGCCCGACGCCATGCTCTGGCTGGAAGCCGCCATCGATCAGATGGACGCCGAACTGCCGCCGCTCAAAAACTTCATCTTGCCGGGCGGCACACCCGCAGCGGCGGCGGTGCATGTCGCGCGGACGATCTGCCGCCGTGCCGAGCGCATCTGCGTGCAGTTAAGCCACGCTGAAGCGATCAACACGGCGGTGATCGCCTATCTCAATCGTTTATCCGATTTTCTGTTTGTGCTGGCGCGCTGGATCAACGCGCAGTTGGGCGAAAGCGAAACCAAGTGGCAGGTGCGGGCTTAAGCGCTAACGTGAGCGCGTATTACCCAGCTGCGTTGACTTTCGTCGGCTTGATATAGTAGGTGATGCGCGTTTCTTTGTCGCGCTGCGCTGAGTTGCGCCCGTAATAATCCGGGTCATTCCGATAGAGCGCGCTCAGCGCGTTGATCACATCCACGCCGTTGCTTTCGTCGCTGTGATCGATCACGCCGCGCACTTCCAGCCAGCGATAAGGGTTGGTGGGATCGATCGCCAGCACGGTCACTTTGGCATCACGCGCCATGTTGCGATCTTTTTGGCGTCCCTTGGTGGTGTTGATGCGGATAAAGTCGCCTTCCATGTCGCACCAGATGGGCGTCGCTTGCGGTTGTCCGTCGGGCATAACCGTGACCAGCGCCACGACGACGGGCCCCGTGAGCAAATCGAGATACGATGCAGGAATCATAGTGTGTCTCCATGTAGTTAGACTGATTAAACATAAACAGCGTAGCGTTAAAGCATCAGTGCTACGTTAACGCACGGGGCATATTTGGCAAGCGTTAGGGTGTCTCTGCCAAGTGCAAAACTTGCCCCTCTATAAGCCGTCACTCCCCCTTAGATCGCGCTTGTCGCGCAACCTTCAGGGGAGGTAAAAGCGGGCTGTTTTTGTTCCCCTCTCCGAATTCGGGGAGGGGCTAGGGGTGGGGTCTAATTTGCGGGTTAATCCCACGGCGGCTTAACAGCCGGATCGTCGGTGCTGTCGTCGTCAGCGCTGGCAGATTCATCGGTGTGCTGCGCCGCCGCGACATCCGCGCTTTCCGCGTTCGGCGCATCCGCGGGAACATCCACCACGGGCGCGGCGACGCTCACAGGATCGGGGCTGTCCGCTGGCGCGTCGGCGGGTGCT
>JBGSRB010000470.1:0-3189 GCA_041737735.1 Anaerolineae bacterium
CTCGAGTGTGCTCAGGTTGAGTTCGAGCGTCCGCCGGCGCAAAATGCCCGTTTTGATCAGCACGCGGCGGTTGGTCACGCCGAATTCCGACGAAATGTAATTGAGGAAGCCGATCAGGATGCTCAGTGGGATCGAAATGCCCACGCACAGCAGCGCCAGCAGCGGCACACCGCTGGTCGCCTGATCAAACAGCGCCCGCTCATCGCTCGATAAATCCATCTGCGCGCCAAGTTCCGCCAGATTTAGATTTAAGTCAAAACCCATGTTGGGCATGACGAAACGGGTGAATAACCAAAAAAGACCCGCCAGAAATGCCAAACTGATCAGGCTTCGCACAGCACCGTCGATGATCGTCCACCAATGCAGCGTGGTGCGATACACCAGTGTTTCGCCGGGAACCAAATTCTCTTGAATGTAACCCATGAGCGCTGCATCCTTCGTGTGGTGATTGCTTATGCACGATCATGATCATTGTATAGGCGAATCGCGCCGCACGTCGAAGCAGACTGTAAAATTCTCATCACGATCATTTGTCGGAGCGTTCCTCCGTTTGCTCATCGATCCGCAGCGCGTGCGCGATGCCATATGCCGCCAGTTCAAACTGCATCCGCGCGACCTCAGCGGCGGGCGGCTGCATCCCCTGATCAAGCCACCACTTGACCACGCCCAACTCAGCGCCCGCCATGAACGCCGCCATAAAATTCAGTGGCAGACGTGGTTCGCCCGCTTCGGGCGGCGGCAGCAGCGACTTAAACGTATCGTGGGTGAACATTGTTTGCAGATAACCCATCACCGACAGCAGAAAGATCATCGAGCCGCGCTCGCTCAACATCACGCGGTAGAAGTCGGCGTGCTGTGCCACATGATCAAAATCCGCTGTGTCGCAGCATTCGACATTGCGCGCGAATTCGTCACGCCCGTACACCATAACGTTGGGCGTCAGGGATTCGTAGAGATCAATGAAGCTGCTGATCAGCAGCTCGTCTTTACTGCGATAATGCAGGTAGAAGGTGGTGCGGCTTACGTCGGCGCGTTCGGTGATGTCCTGAACGGTGATCGCGTCATAGCCGCGCTCGGTGATCAGAGCGATCAAGGCTTCGCGCAGCAGCTTTTTCGTGCGTGTAATGCGCGGGTCGATCCTGTCAGTGGTGGTCATAGTCTGGACACCTGTCAATTAAACTACGCAGCGAAAATTTTCATGATTGACAAGGCACACATGCACCCTATCATAGAGTTAGTGAACACTGTGTACAGTATACTATGGAGTGTCGTCAAGTGAACAGCGTATCAGCCCATGCAATTAAGCCGCTGCCAAACATCCCACCGATCAAGGGCGTGTTCAACGTGCTGCGGATGATCAACAGCCTGCAAAACGACATGATCGGTTATTTTGAGCAGCATCAACGCCAATTCCCCGATATTTACGGCTTGACCTTGGGCGGCGAAACGCAGTATATCGTCACCAATCCCGACTTGATCCACGCGATTCTGGTCACGCACAACGACAAATTCTACAAAGGGCGCGACTACACCGATCGCCAGCGCGGGTTGGCGCTGTTTCTCGGCAATGGCTTGCTGACCAGCGATGGCGAGTTCTGGAAGCGCCAGCGTAAATTAGTCGCGCCTGCGCTGCACGCTAAACGCATCGAAGCCTACGCCGCAACGATGGTCAGCGCCGCCGCGCGCACCGCTGACAGTTGGCACGGGCAAACCCAGCTTGACATCGACCACGCCATGACGCACGTCACGCTCGAAATCGTGGGGAAGACGTTGTTCAATGTCGAAGTCGGCGCGGATGCTGACCGCATCGGCGGGGCGATGACCATCCTGCAAACTGCGCTCATGCCTGCTGACCTGCTGCCGCGCTGGATTCCGACGCCGCAGCGCATCCGCATCAAGCGGGCGATTCGCACGCTCGATGAGATCGTCTATCGCATCATCGCGGAACGGCGCGCGTCGAATGAAGATCACGGCGATCTGCTGTCGATGCTCATGCTGGCGCGCGACGACGACGGCGGCGCGATGAGCGACGAGCAAATCCGCGATGAGGCGGTCACGCTGTTTCTGGCGGGTCACGAAACGACCGCCAACGCCCTCAACTGGACGTGGGTGCTGCTGGCGCAAAATCCGCAGGTCGAAGCGCGCCTGCATGAAGAACTCGATCACGTGTTGGGCGGCAGACTGCCCACGCTCGATGATCTCAAGCGCTTGCCTTACACCGAACTGGTGATCAAAGAGGCGATGCGTCTGTATCCGCCCGCGTATACCTTCGGACGCGCCGCGCGCGAAGATGTGCAAATTGGCGATTATCTGCTGCCAGCGGGCAGCATGTTGACCATCTTCAACTATTTCACCCAACGCGATGCGCGCTTCTGGGATGCGCCGGACGAGTTCCGCCCCGAACGCTTTAGTGAAGAAAATGAAGCGCAACATCACAAGTATGCCTATGTGCCGTTTGGCGGGGGACCCCGCGTGTGCATCGGCAACAGCTTCGCCATGATGGAAGCGCGTCTGCTGCTGGCGACCATCGCGCAGCGTTACACCTTGCGCCTTGCGCCAAATTATAAGATCGCGCTCGATCCGCTGATCACGCTGCGTCCTAAGGGCGGCTTGCCCATGCTGATCGCGGAGCGCACGCCGGTCAAAGTAATGGCGTGATCCTGACTGTTTGCGCCGCCGTCGAACTGCGTTATGCTGTGCGCGGCTGATCTACACACACCGAAAGGCGCGCCATGCTGCGCTGTGGCATCGACCTGATCGAGATTGCGCGGGTGGCGCGCGGCATTGATCGCTTGGGCGAACGTTTCCTCAATCGTTTTTTCACGGCGGGCGAACGCGCCGACTGCAACGATCAACCGCAGCGCTTGGCGGCGCGCTTCGCCGCGAAAGAGGCGGTCGCTAAAGCCTTGGGAACGGGCATCGGGGCGGTCGGCTGGCGCGAGATCGAAATTCGCTGTGACGCGCGCGGGCGTCCCGTGCTGCATCTGCATGGCGCTGCCGCGCGCTTGTCGGCTGAACTCGGCATCACGGAATGGGATGTCAGCCTGACGCACACGGGCGAATATGCCAGCGCGGTCGCCGTCGCGCTGTAAACGGTATTATTCCCCCGCCGTCGGCAGCGTGCGTAACGGCTCGCCATTGATCGCCGCCCGCAGCGCCGCGCAATCATCCCACGCATACTCGGTCGTG
>JBGSRB010000489.1:0-10645 GCA_041737735.1 Anaerolineae bacterium
GTGGCGGCTGATCAAGGTGCGCGCCCAGCACCATCCGCAGGATGCCGCGCCCCGCGATGAAGCGATCCCGATGCTGTGGTGCGCGAAAACGATCGGCGCGGGCGCGTTCATCGGCGCTCAGCAGGTCGGCATACTGCGCCAACACTGCGGCGGGGGCGTCGAGATCGGCGCGCCAAACATCGATCGCGTGAGGGATTGTCATGTCAGATTGCCCGCCGCTGATCATTAGCTGGAGTTCATCTTTCACTTTACACAGGCTCATCAAAATTCGGTAAATTCTGAAACTTCAAGAATTTGTATACATAAGCTATTTTAGCGGGAGCAACACATGATCAATCTCAGCATGGAAAATTTCGTCCAGTATTCACCGATGGCGTATGATCTCGTATCGCATACGCTGACGTTGGGCTTCGCCGTCATGATCGCGGCGCTGCTCTATTTCGTGCTGACCATCCGCACGGTCGCGCCGCGTTATCGCATCTCATCGGTGCTATCGGTCGTCGTCATGGTGTCGGCATTCCTCATCCTGCTGGCGCAGCAGCAAAGTTGGGCGAACGCCTTCGTCTACGATACCACATCGGGCTATTACGTCAGTTCGTTCGTGCTGTCGTCGCAAGATGCGATCGCGGGCGTCGGTTCGGCGAATCCGTCGCTGGCGTTCACTAACGGCTTTCGCTATCTGAACTGGCTGATCGATGTGCCGATGCTGCTGTTCCAGATTTTGTTCGTCATCGAAATCAGCAAGCAGGATTTCGCGCGCACACGCAACATTTTCTTCGTCGCGGGCGCGTTGATGATCATCACGGGTTATATCGGGCAGTTCTACGAAGTGGGTAATTCGGGGCCGTTCTTGGTGTGGGGCGCGATCAGCACGGTGTTCTTCGTCATCGTCTTGATCCAGATGAACGGTTTGCTGCAAAAAGCGCGCAAGAACATGAGCGCGGCGGCGGGTGGCTGGCTCAATAGCATCTGGTTGCTGTTCCTCGTGTCGTGGATGCTCTACCCCGGTGCCTATCTCGCGCCGCTGCTGCTTGATGGTGCTGCCACGCTGCTGAATCCGGCAGAAGCGGGTTCGGTTTCCGAGATCGCGGTGGTCGCGCGTCAGATCACGTTTACGATTGCCGACATCACCTCGAAGGTGATCTACGGAGTCATGCTGACCGTCGTCGCGCAGATTCGCAGCGAAGAAGATGGTTACAGCTATGAGCAAAGCGAAATGACCAGCGCGCCCGCTGTGGGCGACTAACGCGCTCAGGCACTCACCTCAATTTTGCAATAACGACGCATTGTTGTACAATGCGTCGTTATTGTGTAATAAACCAATTGCTTCGTGCTTAAAAAATAAATTCTTGCAAAATCTAAAAAATCATGCCGCATTGATCACAGTCTGTTGCTGAGTTCATGAATTATCGCTGTCTCTCCGAAGTTGCGCCCCGCTTTCACATAGGCGGGAAGTGGGGCGCAGACATGCGTTTTAACGCGCATATTTTACAGGAGGGCAGATGCTCAAATATGTTTGCCGCACGATCAATGATCGGCTGTCTTTTCCCTATCGCAATGAACACCTCACGCTTAAACTCGCGCAGCAGCTTGAGCGTGATGCCATCGTGCTGGATGTTGGTACAGGCGATGGTCGTCTAGCATCATTAGTGCAACACACCACCCCATGCACCATCACCGGCTTGGATATTTATCCACAACCCCACAAGCACATCGATATTCATTATTACGATGGTTGCTATTTCCCCTTTGCTGATAATGCCTTCGATTGTGTGATGATGGTGGATATGCTGCACCACACCCTGAACATGGATCAGGTTTTGGCGGAAGCGCGGCGCGTCAGTCGTCGTCATGTGATCATCAAGGATCATTACTGGGAAAATCGGCTGGATCGCGTGGCGCTGCGCATGGGCGATTATATCGGCAACCTGCCCTATAATGTGGCGCTGCCGTATAACTTCTTGAGCCTCGATCAATGGCAAGGGTTATTTCAACGCCATCAACTGCATGAAGTCAGCCGCGTGAATTTCAAATTTCACACGCTTGAGCCGGGCAAGCACTTTGTGACCAAACTCGAATTGAACATAAAGCCCCAACCTCAGCCCCAACGTATGGCTGTGACCATGCCCTGCTGATTGTGCTTGTTAGGCAAAACAGACCCCACCCCGACCCCCTCTCCGTTAGCTTGCGCTTGCCGTAGGCAACATTCGGGGAGGGGGACGGGGAGTGGGGTTAGCAAGCGCTTAAATTGATGTGTATGGTGTTCCCTATACACACCCCTGATCACACGGTTTTCGCAGGCAGCGGGAACAAGTCGTCAATGATCACGCGCTGACCCGTTTGCATCGATTGGTTGCCCGCGATGCCCACCAGCACCGACGCCGCGCCGTCAATGTGCGACGCCGCGCGGTGATAGCTATCCGCGGGTGGGTTGGGCGCAAAAATCTGTTCGAGCATGATCGGGTCAGCGCCGCCATGCCCGCCATCCCCCTGCGGCACATCGACCGCATACGCCGCGCCAAACATGGGATGCACGCGCAATGAGGTGTTCTTGAACGCGCCTTTGCTGGCGGATGCCTCGTTCACGCGCCCATCGCCATGCAGATGATTGACATTCTCCGCGATGTCGAGTTCAACGCGCCCTTTGCTGCCCGTGATCGCGACGCGCAGCCCTTCCCACGGCGAATACGCGACCAGACAATACGACAGCAGCGCGCCGTTGCGATAACGCACGCTGACGCTCATCGTGTCCTCAATCGTGATCGGCTCGCCAAACACGTTGCGATCGCGCAGATAGCCTGTTTCGGCTTCCGCCGCGAGATACAACCCGCTGAAGCTGTCTTTTTGATCGAGGCGCAGCGCAAACGGATCGTTAGCCGCTTGTGGTTCGCCCGTATAGCGCGCATAGTCGTAGTGTTCGCCGCGCGCTTCCGCGTTGGCTTTGCCGTAAAACAGCAGATCGCCCATAGCGATCACCTGCTGCGGATACGAGTCGATCCACCAGTTAACGAGATCAAAATGATGCGTGGCTTTATGCACCAGCAAGCCGCCGCTGTTCTGTTTTTCCCGATGCCAGCGCCGGAAATAATCCGCGCCGTGACTGGTATCCAGCAGCCACGAAAAATCGACCGCCAACGGTTTGCCGATCACACCCTGCGCCACCACTTCGCGCAGGCGCGTATACGCGGGCGCATAGCGATAATTAAACGTGACGCGCAACTTTTGCCCCGTGCGTTCGATGGCGTCGAAGATGGCGACCAGCTTTTCGAGATCAGTCGTCATGGGCTTCTCGCTGATCACGTCGCAGCCTAATTCCATCGCCCGCACGATGTAGTGATGATGCGTGTTGTCGATGGTGGTCACGATCACGACGTCGGGCTTGGTTTCCGCGATCATGCGGTCGAAGTCGGCGGCGCGATAGGTGGGGCGCGCGGTCAATTCATAGTGTGCGGGCATCCGCTGGTTATACCAGTCCATGCGCGTTTGGCTTAAGTCGCACAGCGCCACTAATTCAGCATCGTCGCGGTAGGTGCAGCAGATCGCGTCGAAAAACATGCCCGCGCGCGATCCCGTGCCGACGAT
Organism: Anaerolineae bacterium; assembly: GCA_041737735.1. Lineage (GTDB taxonomy): Bacteria > Chloroflexota > Anaerolineae > Aggregatilineales > Phototrophicaceae > Flexifilum. Next base: position 3,583 of record JBGSRB010000489.1, read on the forward strand.
TGCGTAACGTTTCCTCGTAGACATAATGCTCCTTCACTGCGCCAACGTCAGCGTGCAGCCAGCGCCGCGCGGTGGTTTATACGGATGCCGATAAATAACGATTAATGACGCGCCCGGTTCCCTTGCAGATGATCAGCGCGGTCAACGATGCCGTGAACAGCACGAACACGCCCTGCGGCAGCAGCAGGCTGATCAGCACGGGCAGCAGCGCGGCGATCAGCACGCCGCTTGACCACAACGGATGCGCGAACACCAGGCGCACGGCTGAACTGATCAAGCGCGGCACGGACAGTGAGTCGACCAGCACCAGCAGCGACCACACATACAGGTTGATCAGCAGCAGCGCCAGCGCCGCGAACAGCGTCACGCTGCGCGAGATGATGGCGATCACGTCGGTGTCGAGATTCATCACCGTTAGGATCAGCAGGTTAGCGCCGATAAGTCCGCCTGCCAGCAGGTTGAGCAGGGCGATCAGCGTGGCTTTGCGCCAGTATAAGCGCACGCCCTCGAAAAATGCCGGAAACAGATCAGCCTGTTCGCCGCGCGCGCGCCGACTCATGTAGGTGAACAAGCCCGCTGTCGCCGCTGGCAGCGTGACCAGCGGCAGCGACATGAGCGCCCACATGATGTTGGCAAAGATGAAGGCGCTCCATGCTTCGGCGTGTTCGACCAGGGCGCTGCGTTCGGTCTTGGGATTGGCAAGGGGCGCGCTTGTCATCACGTCTACCCTTTCAACCCGGTGGTGGCGATGCCTTCGACCAGATAACGCTGGAAGAACACGAAAATCAACACGACGGGAACCAGCGACAGCGTGAGCATGGCGAACACCGCGCCCCAGTTGTTGATGCTGCCCACGTCGGTATAGGCGCGCAGCGCCAGCGCGACGGTGTACAACTGCGGATTTTGCAGATACACCAGCGGCCCCAGAAATTCGTCCCACGTCCAATAGAATGAGAAGATCGCCGCCGTCACCAGTGCGGGGACGATCTGCGGCAGAATGATGCGGTGGAAGATGCCCACCTTGCTGCATCCGTCGATCATGCCCGCTTCGTCGAGTTCAATCGGAATGCCGCGAATGAACTGCACGATCATGAAGATGAAGAACACATCGCCGCCCAACTGCGGGATCAACAGCGGCAAAAACGTGTTCACCCAGTCCAGTTGATTGAAGATGATGTACTGCGGGATCATCAAAATTTGCGCGGGCAGCATCAGCGTCAGCAGCATGATCGAAAACCAGATGTTACTGCCGCGAAACTTGACACGCGCAAAGCCATACGCCACCACCGCCGAACTGGCGACGGTGAATAACGTGCCGACTCCGGCATGGAAGAACGAGTTGCCGAAGAAGGTCTGGAAGGTCAGCCCGCCGAAGCCCTGCCAGCCTTCCACGTAATTTTCGACGCGCAGCACGCTCGGAACCAGCGAGGTGACGTTCGACCAGATTTCTTCGGCGGGTTTCAGCGAGCTGGCAACCAGCCACGCCACCGGATACAGCATGACCACCGCCAGCACCAGAACCACGACGTAATAGACGATGGTGCGGGTGATTTTTTGGCGCTGACGCTGGCGATTGTGATGTTCAAAACTCAGTGTTCGCTCCATGAGCCGCTACCCTTCTTTCGTCTCGTAATACACCCAATAGCGGGAGAGGTAGAAGCTGATGGCGGTGAAGAACGCAATGATCAGCAGCAGCACCCACGCCATCGCTGAGGCGTAGCCCATCTGGAAATCGTTGAAGGCGCGCCGATACAGATAGAGGGTGTAGAACAGCGTGCTATCCAGCGGAGCGCCACCCGTGATCACGAACGACTGTGTGAACACGCGGAAGCCGGAGATCAACTGCATGATGAAGTTGAAGAAGATGATCGGCGTCAGCAGGGGCAGCGTCACCCGGAAGAAATTTTGGATGCCGTCAGCGCCATCTAACGATGAGGCTTCGTAAAGTTCTTTAGGAATCTGCCGCAAGCCCGCCAAAAAGATGAGCATGGGCGAACCGAACTGCCACACCGCCAGCAGAATCAGCGTCCAGATGGTGGTATCAGGGTTGCCGAACCAGTTCAAACGTTCAATGCCCACCATGCCCAAAAATGTGTTGATCACGCCTTCATTCACGCGACCATCGCCGCCGAACAACTGCCGCCACATCACCGCGATGGCGACCGAACCGCCGATCACCGACGGAATGTAGTACGCTGCGCGGAACCAGTACACGCCGCGCCGCTTGGTGTTCAGCAGCATGGCGACCACCAGCGCGAAGATTAAACGCAGCGGAACGGCGATCAGCACATATTTGAAGGTCGCCTCCACGGCGCGCCCATAACGCACGTCAGCCGTGAACATGCGCTCAAAGTTCGCAAACCCGATCCACTCGCCGCCGCGCAGCAGGTGATAATCCGTGAACGCTAGATACAGCGAGATGGCGATGGGGATGAACGCGAACAGGAAGAAGCCGATCAGCCACGGCGACACGAACAGATAGCCGATCAGATCGTTACGCTTGAAATCAGTTGACTTGCGCTTCGCTTGCTTAGCGGAGGGGGTTTTTTCCTGCGGGGGGTTTAAGCCCACAAGCACACCAGCGGGTTCGCTCATCAGTTTTTCCTAAAAAACATTTATCAATCTAAGCCGCGCTGCTTCGGAATAAGGGCGGGGAAGCCTGTTACGCTTCCCCGACTCGTCGATCAGCTTGACACGATCACATTTAGTTGCTGGAGAGGATATTTTCCACTTCCGACCGGAAGATGGCGATGCCTTCTTCCACCGGAATTTGCCCATACAGCACCGGATCATGGAACAACGGCAGCCACACGTTATTGCGAATGTCGTTGTAGCCGGGCGGGTTGGGCGGGAAGAGCGGGCTGGCATCGAGCGCCACTGTTTCCAAGAAGGTGAAGGTTTCTTCGCCCACTGTGTCTAAGTTGGGGCGCAGGAACTCGCGGATCGTCGCTGAGATGGGAACACCGCGCTCGGCTTCCAGAATTTCGCTGGCTTCAGGGCTGTTGATGAAGAAGTTGATGAAATCGCCCGCGACTTCCGGCATGTCACAATCCGCCGAGATCGAGAAGAACATCGACGGCTTCATGTAATTGGCTGAACCCACGGCATCCGCCGGACGCGGCATTGTCCACAGGCGGAAATTGCGATCTTCGCCCGCCGCGTTGAAGATGGCGACCACCTGATTGCTCCACTGATACTGCATGGCAGCCGCGCCCGCCACAATCGGCGAGTTTTCGGGACCAGTGGCGTATTGCGAGGCTTCTTCCGGCGACATGATCGCGCCCGCTTCTTGCAAGCGCAGCAGGCGGGTGAAGTGATCGATCACGGGTTGATCATTGTCATAACCCAACGAGCGGTTATCCTCGCTGAACGGGTTCGTGCCAACCGACACCATCATCGCCGTCCAAATTTGATCGTCGCCCAGCAGCGGCGCGCCATAACCCCAGATGCCGAGCGCTTCGTTCAGTTCCAGCGCGATCTGCTCGAAGTCGTCCCACGTCCAATCCAGCGCGGGCAGTTCGACGCCCGCGGCTTCAAACGCATCCACATCGAGGATGATCGACTGCGTATTGGTGCCAAGGCTGATGCCATACAGCGAACCATCGACGCGCCCGCCTTGCACGAAAACATCTTCCACGGCTGACAGGTCAATCGTGCTGCTGGCGACGAGATCATCCAGCGGCAGCAGCAGACCATTACGCGCCCATTCAGCGAGGTAAGCGTAGTCTTGCTGCAACACGCACGCCAAACCGCCACCGGCAGCTTGTGTGTTCATCAGCGTCCAGTAGTCGTTAAAATTGGCGAATTCAAAGACAATATCGACTTCGGGGTTCAGTTCTTCGTACATTTCGAGAACGGCGATGGTGCGGTCGTGCCGATTTTGCGATCCCCACCAAACCAAACGCATCTGCTCGGCGTCTTGCGCCAGTGCGGTGCCACCCACCATCATAAACAGGGCGACCACAGACAAAAGGATCAACATTCGACGGTGCATTTTTTGCATTTTGGAAAAATCCTTTCAAAGCCAAAGGGAACGTGCGATATAACTTGACCGGTCAAATTACATGCTATAGCAAACCTAATTTTATTGCAAGCTTTTGTTGGAAAAGTGGCAATCGGTTGCTCAAATTGAAAGCTGTGTTATGATGTTGAACGGTCAAGGTAAGGGATGATGTTGCGATGGCGAATGTCAAAAAACACCTGACAATTAGGGACATTGCAAAGCTGGCGGGTGTGTCCTATCAAACGGTGTCGCTGGTCATTAATCAGAAACCGGGCGTTTCTGAAAAGACGCGCCGCGAAATTCTGCGCTTGATGGAAGAAAACGACTTCCGCCCGAACCGCGCCGCGCAAATGCTGACCACGAATCGCTCGAAAACGCTGGAATTGATCGTCGTGGATGTGCATTACGGCGGCAGGCTTGCCGATTCCACCAAGAACATGGCGCACACCGCCAAAAATGCCACCTACAATTTGCTGATTTCCGATGCCAGTTCGGACGAACTCGCAGCCGCGTTTGAAAGCTGCGCCGCCCGTCTGGTCGATGGCGTGATCTTGTATGCGCCTAAGCTGCACATGGACGATGCCGATCTGCTGCGCGTGGCGCAAGGCATCCCGTTTGTGCGGCGCGATTTCGTGCCGGGATCGCGCTTGGCGTGGGTGGGCTTTGATCAGGTGTTCGCCACGCGCTTGGCGGTCGAACATCTGCTGGAGTTGGGGCATCGGCGCATCGCGGCGATTCCGCCAACGTCGGCGCTGCATAACGGTTATTGGCGGCATAACACCATGCGTAATGTGCTGCATGAACACGGCTTAAGCTTAGCCGCCGCGGTCGAAGGCGATTATTCTATGAGCAGCGGTTATGCCGCGATGCAGCAAATTTTAGCCAGCGGCGTCGAGTTCACCGCGCTGATCACTGGCACGGATGGCATGGCGCTAGGGGCGCTGCGCGCGCTTCATGCCAGCGGACGGCGCATTCCCGATGATGTTTCGGTGATCAGCTTCGATAACTCCGAGCTTTCGCTCTATACCGAACCGCCGCTGACCACCGTCGATTTTGAGTTTGTCAAACAGGATGAATTAACGATCCGCTTTTTGCTCGAATTATTGGCAAACCCGAACATGGAACTGCATCATCGCATTTTGACGCCCAACCTGTTGATCCGCGAAAGCACACGCGCCCTGTAAACGACTTTTCGCTAAAGGACAACCTAAAATGATTATTGTCGAAGCTTTACGCCGACCGCGCCGCAAAATTACGGGCATGTCCGCCCTTTTGCTGCCCTTCCATGCCGCTGGCAGCGCCGCCGCCAAGCGCAACGTTTTGTTGACGGAGGCAGTCCGATGAGCGGCTATCGCAAAGTTGCCCAACTGCGGACCGCCGAGATTTTCCGCACCTATCTGGAACAGGTCGGCGCGCAGCTTGCGTTTGATGAGCAAGTCGAACACGGCGCGGAGTCGCCCTTAGCGCAGCCATACACGGTCAACGGGCTGACCATCGGCAACCGCTTTGCGATCCTGCCGATGGAAGGGTGGGACGCTGAACCCGACGGTCAGCCGAATGATCTGGTGCTGCGCCGTTGGGAACGCTTCGGCATGAGCGGCGCAAAAGTGATCTTTGGCGGCGAAGCGACCGCCGTGCGCCGCGACGGACGCGCCAACCCGAATCAACTGGTGATCAACGCCGACACGCTCGACGGGATCGCCGCGCTGCGTGCGGCGCTGGTGCAATCCCATGCGGAACATCACGCGCGCACCGACGATCTGATCGTCGGCTTGCAGCTCACGCATTCGGGGCGCTTCGCCCGACCCAACGACAAGAAACGCCTTGAGCCGCGCATCTTGTATCGGCATCCGCTGTTGGAGCAGCGCTACACGCTGGCGGCTGATCATCCCGTGCTGCACGATGACGAGATCGACGCGCTGATCGAAGACTTTATCCAGGCGGCGATCTGGGCGCAGCAGGCGGGCTTTACGTTTGTCGATGTCAAGCATTGTCACGGCTATCTCGGTCACGAATTTCTGACCGCCGTCGATCGTCCCGGCAAATATGGTGGCAGCTTTGAAAATCGGACACGCTTCCTACGCGAAATCGTCGCGGGGATTCGTCAGCGCGCAGCCGGACTGCATATCGGCGTGCGCTTGAGCGCGTTCGACTGGCTGCCGTTCCGTCCCGGCGCGGATGGCGTGGGCGAACGTGAGGATTGGTCGGGCGCGTATCCGTATGCGTTCGGCGGCGATGCCAGCGGCACGGGCATTGATCTGACCGAGACGCATCAATTCCTCGATCTGCTCGAAACGCTGGATATTCGCCTGGTCTGCATGACGGCGGGCAGCCCGTATTACAACCCGCACATTCAGCGTCCGGCGTTGTTCCCGCCCTCGGATGGCTATCAGCCGCCGGAAGACCCGCTGTGCGGCGTCGCGCGTCAGATCGCCGTGACCGCCGAACTCAAGCAGGCGCACCCGAATCTGTTCATCATCGGGTCGGGCTATTCGTATTTGCAAGATTGGCTGCCCAACGTGGCGCAGCACGTCGTGCGCACGGGCAAAGCGGACTCCGTCGGTTTGGGGCGCATGGTGTTAAGCTATCCCGCAATGCCCGCCGACATCATCAACGGACAGCCGATGCAGCGCAAATTGATCTGCCGCACGTTTAGCGACTGCACCACCGCGCCGCGCAACGGCTTGATCTCCGGTTGCTATCCGCTGGATGCGTTCTACAAAGAACGCCCCGAAGCCGATCAACTTGATGCGCTCAAGCATCCTGAAAAACCGACATCAGCATCTTAAGCGAACAGCACAGCGAACAGGCAAAGAACCCATCATGACAGCGCAGCGCATCGCCCTTATCGGGTTGGGCAAGTCGGTTGGTAATCATCTGAACGCGATCCGCACGTTAGGCGACCGCGTGGAATTCACGGCGGCGGTGGATGTCGATGCCGATCGCGCCCGTGCGTTCAGCGCCGCGCACGGCATTCCGCGCTGGTATACCGACGCCGCCGCAATGCTCGAACGCGAACAGCCCGATCTCGTGCAGATCGTCACGCCGCCCGCCACGCAC
>JBGSRB010000494.1:0-6954 GCA_041737735.1 Anaerolineae bacterium
CGCCCGCGTGCGCCCGCACATCACTGATCAACGCCGCGCTGCTGGGGCTGATGCGCGTATTGGGCGCTAAACGGCGCGTACCGAGAACCAAACTCTCAAGCTCGGCGCGAATGCCCGCCCCCGGTTCGCGTGTGTACACGATGATCGGTTGATCGTCACCGCCCAACGCGCCCCAAGTGCTGATTCTGCCTTGCAACACCTCGCGCAGTTGCCCGCTGGTGATCGCGCTGACGGGCTGCGTCGGGTGCGTGATGATAGCGATGCCGTCATAACCCAGCGGTGCCGCCCACAACGGCAGTGCCGCCTCGGACGGCAAATGCTCGGTGACGAGATACGCGGATTCATCGCGCAGCACCGTGTCGATCAGCGTGGTCAGCGTGCCGTTGGTGATCTCGAAGGTGATGCCCGGGTTTTGACGGGTATACGTGGCGGTCAGGTTATTGATCAGCGGCGCGGTCGATGACGTGACTAACAGGCGCAGCGTGACCGCCTCAATCGTGGGGGTGGCGGCAGGCAGTACGGGCGAACTGCAACTGACCAAGGTAAGCGCAACGGCGGCAAGCGTCTTGGCTGCTCGTTTCATCAGGCGCTCAGATCAGTTGGCGTGCGCCGCGAGGCGGTTATGTCTGCACCTGATCGTCTGCGGTGAGGAACTCGATTGTTGGGCTGCGATCAAGAACTCTTCCTCACTTACGCCAGTTGCAGATACCGTCGCAAAAATACATCGACATACGCCTCCAACGTATCATCGAGGATCGCCGCGCGTAATCGTTCCATGTGGCGAATCAAGAAGCGGATGTTATGCACGCTCAATAGGGTGTGCGCCAGCAGTTCCCGCGCTTTGATCAAGTGGCGCAGGTAAGCCCGTGAAAATGTGCGACAGGTATAGCAGTCGCACGTCGCATCGATGGGTTGTGGATCGCGCGCATGGGCAAGGTTGCCCATGTTCAGCGTGCCATCGAGCGTAAACACAGCCCCATGTCGCGCAATGCGCGTGGGCAGCACACAATCGAACACATCGATGCCGCGCAGCACCGCCTGCGCCAGATCATCCGGCGCGCCGACGCCCATCAGGTAACGCGGCTTGTCGGCGGGCAGCAGGGGAACACACGCATCGAGCGTGGCATACATCTCGCTTTTGCTTTCACCCACCGCCAGCCCGCCCACAGCGTAACCGGGCAGGTCGAGTTCGAGCAAGTCGTGGGTGGAACGTTCACGGAGATCGGGAAAGACGCCGCCTTGCTGAATTCCGAACAACGCTTGGCGCGTCATATCGGGGTGGGCGTCGCGGCAGCGGCGCGCCCAGTCAGAGGTGCGGCGCACGGCATCTTCCACAATCGGGCGATCAGTCGGCGGCGGACATTGATCAAACATCATGATGATGTCCGCGCCGAGATTTTGCTGTATCTGAATGGCACGCTCCGGCGTGAGGCGGTGTTGGCTGCCATCAAGGTGGCTGCGAAAGGTCACGCCGTCGTCGTCGATCTTGTTGATCTGCGCGAGGCTGAACACCTGAAATCCGCCGGAGTCGGTGAGGAGCGGACGATCCCAACGCATGAACGCATGTAACCCACCCAGGTCGCGCACCAGTTCATCACCGGGGCGCAGATACAAGTGATAGGTGTTCGCCAGCACCAGCGACGCACCGACCTCGATGAGGTCGCGCGGCGGCACGGCTTTCACGCTGGCTTGCGTGCCAACGGGCGCAAACACCGGCGTCAAGAGGTCGCCATGTGGTGTGTGCAGTACGCCCGCGCGCGCGCGATTTTGCGTTTTGATCGTCTCGAAATACAATGACATGAAGTACCCTACAATGCGTTGGGTGATTATAACGCGAACCCTAAACATCTGTCTATACGTTCTGTAATTTTTCCGCCCATGCTGGAACGATACTCACTCATTGAGGAGCCGCATGATCAGCTTGTATGACGTTCTCGACGCCGCCAACGGTCAATTGTTCGGGGAACCGGGCGCGCAGTTGTTCAGCGGGTTTTGCTTCGACTCGCGCTTTGCCGAAGAAGCAAGTTTGTACGCCGCGCTCAAGACCGATCAGGGTGACGGACACCAGTATATAGAGGAAGCGGTGCGCAACGGCGCGACGGGGATTCTGTGCACACGCCCGCCGGAGATCGACACCGACGGGTTAAGCGTGATTCTGGTCAAAGACCCGCAAACAGCGTTGATGAAATGGGCATATTTCATCCTCAACAAGCTCGGCACACAGGTGATCGCGGTCACGGGTTCATCGGGTAAATCGGTGACGATTGACGCGGTGGCGCAAGCCTTACGCACGCGCTACACCGTGCGTCAGGGCATGACGGGCGTCAAAGGGCGGCTGAATTTGCCGCTGTCGTTGGCGCAGATCACGCCGCAAGATCACTTCATCGTCATGGAATTGAGCGCCACCGAACCCGGCGAAATGTCGGAGATGATGCTGGCAGTGCAGCCGCAGGTGGGTGTCGTCACGCAGATCGGCTTCAGCTATGCGGATCGCTTCGAGACGACCGAACAATTGATGCAAGAAACCAGCTTGATGATTGAGTATCTCAGCGCGACGGGTTTAGCCGTGCTGAATTATAACGACGACCGCGCCCGCGAGATGATCCCGAACACACGCGCGCGCACCATCACGATGGGCATCGATGGCTTCGGCGCGGATTTTACGGCGTATAATCTGGTGTTCGGCTTGACCGGCACGGGCTTTGACGTGCGCTATGGATCACAGCGTTTCGTCGGGCGCTGGACGCCCCTGCTGGGTCGGCAGCATTTGTATGCGATTTTGGCGGCGCTGGCAATTGGTCAGCATTATGAGGTGCCGCTGGACGAAGCGCTCAAAGCGCTGACCGATATGCACCCGCTGTCGGGGCGCATGAATCCGCTGAACGGGCGCAACGACACGCTGTTGATCGATGATTCGTATGACGCCGATCCGCAGTCCACCGTCGGCGCGCTCGACTGGCTGCGGGATGTGACCGACAAACAGCATCGCACGATTTTCGTGTTTGGCGACATGGATAACTTGGGCGGACACAGCGCCCGCGCGCATCGCTTGATCGGGCAGCGCGCCGCCGACTTTGTCGATCACTTCATCACGATGGGAACGGACGCGGCACTCGCCGGACGCGGCGCGCTCGATCATGGCATGGACAAGCGCCGGGTGCAGATCACCTACAACATTCAAGATGCGGTGTCGCAGCTTCAGCATCTCGACCTGAACGAAAATGACATCGTGCTGATCAAAGGCAGCCCGTCCGCACGCATGGAATTACTCGTGGGGGCGCTGCTGGCGAATGACGCGGATCGCGCGCAACTGCCACGTCGTGTGCAAGCCGACGACGCCGCGCTGATCATGCGTCCGACCAGCCCCAGTTGGGTTGAAATTGATCTCGAAGCGCTGGCAAACAATGTGAGCGCCTTCAAACACTTGATCGGGGAGAGCGTGGCGCTGTTTGCCGTCGTCAAAGCGAACGCCTACGGACACGGCGCGATCAGCGCGGCGCGCACAGCGCTGCTGAACGGCGCGGATCATTTAGCGGTGTCATCGATGGAAGAAGCGCTGGAACTGCGCGACGCGGGCATCGAAGCGCCGATTCTGGTGATGAGCTACACGCCGATCACGACGGTGCGCCAAGCGGTGCGCCAGAATATTGTCGTCACGGTCTATGATCTCGATCTGGTGCGCGCGTATGATCGGGCGGCGCGTGAAGCGGGCGGACGCCTGCGCGTGCATGTCAAGATTGATACGGGCATGGGGCGCTTGGGCGTGTTGACCGGCGGCGCAGTCCCGTTTTTCCGGCATTTGTTGGGCTTAACCCATCTGGAAGTCGAAGGCATTTATACGCATCTCGCCAGCGCTGACGACGATCTCGATTACGCCAACGAGCAACTTTCACGCTTTCGCCAAGTGCTGACACCGCTGCGCGCGGCGGGCTTCAACTTCAAATATATTCACGCGGCGAACACCGCCGCCACTTTAAGGCTGCCCGCTGCCCATTTCAACGCGGTGCGCGTCGGCTTGGGCTTGTATGGCTTAACACCATCCGACTTGGCGCGCCTGCCCGATGGCTGCAAGCCCGCGCTCGCGTGGAAAAGCGTGATCGCGCAGGTGAAAATGCTGCCGCCGAATCATCCTGTGGGTTATGGAATGACCTATCGCACCAGCGATGCCGAGCGCATCGCCATCATTCCCGTGGGCTATGCCGACGGGCTGCGCCGCGCACCCGGCTATTGGGGGCATGTGCTGGTCAATGGGCAGGTCGCGCCGATCATCGGGCGCGTGAGCATGGAAAAAACCGTGATCAGCGTGCAGCACATCCCTAGCGCGAGCGTGGGCGATGAAGTCGTGCTGATCGGGCGACAAGGCGATGTAGCGATCAGCGCGGAAGACATCGCGCGCCGCATCGGGACGATCAGCTACGAGATTCTCACGGGGGTGCTGCCGCGCGTGCCGCGGGGCTAACAAAAAAGGTCTTTTATTTTTCAGCGGCATCGTATATACTCATCAACAGTCGTTGGGGGATAGTTCAACGGCAGAACCGCGGCCTTTGGAGCCGTTAGTCCTGGTTCGAATCCAGGTCCCCCAGAGGAAGTGGCGCCGAGTCGAACTTTGCTCGGCTGAAGGGGTGGGCGCGCATACATGCGTTGGCTCACCCCTTTTTGTTTTCCCGCTCTTTTTCTGCTGCTGCGCCTGAATTGCACCGACTTCTCCCGACAGTTCGCTGAGGTAAGCGAACAGCGAACGCAGCACCAGCTTCACACTTCCATTCTCATTCACGACGACTCGATCTGCAATCTGACGCAGGACTTCTTTTTGATCCTTACGTTGAAGCCCATTATACAGCTTTCCAATTACTGCGATAATTTGCAGTGCTGACTCTAGGTTGTCAATGTGGTGCATCTGCTGCATTTCCAGTGATTCGATCATGCGTCTGATCTGCTCACGCTGCTCCTGCCACTCGCGCCACAGCTCGTCCCAAGTCGCTTCGCTGATTTTGCCGGATGCCATCATCCGCGCCAAACGCACTTCTTCCGCGTCAATTTCTTTGAGCTTGTTTTGCAGCTTAATCTTCTCGTCGGGCGGTATGATGCCCATTTGTTCCGCCAGCTCATGCGTGTAGCTGGCGCGGATCAGCGGCAGCAGTTCGGGATCGATCTGAATTCGGTGTAATTCCTCGGCAACCCGCGCGTCGATCTCAGCACACAAAAAGGCTACACCGCCCGGCGCGGAGACACGGTAATAAGGCGTGCCACCACGCAAACGTCCAGCATTCGAGGTCGATCCGGTCAGGCGTGTCAGTTTGCCCTGTGTATCCTGATAGACAATCATGCCCGTCAGCAAGTAATCGTGCCGACGCTTGTAACTGCGATTGTCGATTCGTCGTTCGAGGATGGCGAGACCACGCTCGAAATCTTCAGTCGAGATGATCGGTTCCCAGATTCCGCGAATGGTTTTAGGCGGAATGTCGTTTGCCTTGCTGACCACCCATCCCGCATATGCCCAATTGCGAAACGCGTTGGAGAGCGTGCTGATGTTCGGTCGCCGTTTTCCGTTCTTGAGAACGGTGACGAAAGGACCTCCGCGCATCCTTCGATAACCGCGTCCGTGCAGTATTTCCGCGATCTCTTCCAGTGTATAGCGATCTTCAAGCAGCAGCGCCCACGCTTCGCGCCATAGTTGCGCCCGTTCCGGTTCGATCTCGATCCGCCGCGTGAACTTGCCGAACTGCTTTCTGACATCGGCGGTCGTGCGCTCCTCCACATTGCGATAGCCGTCCGGTGCTTGCCCGCACCACCCGCCGCTTTGACGCTTCGCCCGCTGTCCGCCTTTGACGCGAATACCCAACAGCGACGACTCACGCCGCGCCAGCGTGAACGAAAGCGCAACCAACACCCGGTCGTCTGGGTCCATCGGATCGAGATCAGGTGAGTTGGCGAAGCGCACCGCGACCCCAAACTCGTACAGTTCGTCGATAGCGCGCAGCGCCTCGGTGTCATTGCGTCCGAACCGGTCTGCACGCTCAACGATGACGTGGGAGAACTTGCCAGCACGGGCATCAGCAAGCAGCTTCTGGTATCCGGCGCGGTTCGGCGTTTTCCCCGTCAGCACATCAATGTACGTGTCATATACGCCAATATCGGAGCGCTCAAGTACGTTCGTCTCGATGGTGAACAATTGACGTGCGCGCGACATTTCCGGCTTCTGATTCTCATCCGTGCTGGTTCTCAGATAGACCGCCCACCCAGGCTGAGGAGGGACGGGTTGCGATCGGGTGTGTTTTGATCTCGGCATGGCCTTATTTCCTAACGTTCAGAAGTGCCAATTTCTTGTTTACGATACCGCACTTCTGACGTCTTCAATTTTTCCACGTCGTTTTCGCAGCTTTGCCGGGTTTGACCACGTTTAAGCAGCTCGGCAATTGAAAGAATACGCTTGACAAGCACTTCCGATTGCGAAAGCGCTGAATGCTGGGTCGCTCCAGTCTTGACGCTCACGCCAGCACCCCGATCAGAAGCGGTTCATCAGGGTGGGGATCGATCGTGGGCAGCCACTCAGCCGCGCCGCCATCGCACGGGTAACCGCTCAGGCACTTGTACTCGTTCGCTGACACCATGAGCAGGGCGTGGAGTTCGGGCGGGCAGACCGGGCAGCGCCACAGTCCAGCGTGGGCGCTGGCAGCCAGTGGCTTGCCGAGATATACCTCCACGCGATCACGCAGATCGTGCATTCCGAGTTCATTCAGCATTACGTCATCTCCTTGTGCAGCTTGGCAGTTTGCAGTTCACGCTCGTGTTCAGTCAGCGCTTGCTTGACCAGTGTGTAGATCAGGTTGGCAAGCGGACGGTCTTCCTGTTCAGCCCACAGCACCAGCTTGTCATGAAGCGACTGGGGCAACCGGAAAGCGATTCGTGCTGCGAACGGTGTGTCTCGATTCATGCTGTGGCTCCTGATGACTC
>JBGSRB010000511.1:0-12090 GCA_041737735.1 Anaerolineae bacterium
TTGACGATCACGTCTGCGCCTTCGTGCGCCAGCGCGCGCGCGATGCCCCAACCGATGCTGCGCGCATCCGCCGCGCCCGTGATCAGCGCAACCTTGCCCTCTAGCCGCATGATCGCGCCCCTTAGCCGACGGGCGTCAGCAACGTTTTAACGCCGCTTTTCAGGTCGAAGGCGTCAAACGCATCCTGCCACGCGGTCACGTCAAAGCGATGCGTGATCAGTGCTTTGGTATCGACCACGCCCGTCGCCATCAACTTGATGGCTTTATCCCACGCGCTCGGAACGCTGGCGTTGCTGCCTGTGACCGTGAGTTCGCGATAACACACCTGATCCAAGTCCCACGCGATGGGCGTGCCGAATAAGCCGATCTGCACGAAGCGCCCACGGCGGCGCACCAATGTGAGCAACTGCTGCGCCGCTTTGCCCGCGCCACTGCATTCGTAGACGACATCCGCGCCCAAACCTTCCTGTGTGATCGCCGTGACTAGCGCCAGCGGATCATCCGTTTGCACGTTGACCACGTGATCCGCGCCGAGTGTGCGCGCTAATTCGAGTCGGTTTTCATCAACATTGGTGCCAAGCACGATGGCAGTCGCGCCCGCCGCCTTGACCACTTGCAGCGTCAGTAAGCCAATCGCGCCGGGTCCTGCGATTACCGCCACATCACCGGGGCTGACAGTCGGCTCGCTTAACACGGCGTGGACGACGCAGGCTAACGGTTCGGTCAGCGCGCCCGCTTCGTCGTCAATGTGATCGGGTAATTCGTGTAAGTTGGTGGCAGGCACGACCACATACTGCGTGAAACCGCCGTTGACGCCCGAACCAATCGACAGCCGATTGAGGCATAAGTTACGCTGTCCGCGCCGACAATACATGCACACGCCGCACGTTTTGTAATAGGTTTCGGTGGTCACGCGCCGCCCGATCCACGCTGGATCGACGCCCGCGCCGACTTCAACCACTGCGCCGCACACTTCATGTCCCAACACCACGGGCGGGCGTGAGCGAAACTCATCTTTATAAATGTGAATATCCGTGCCGCAGATGCCCGCCGCCCGCACCTTGATCAGCGCTTCACCCGCTGTGGGCTTCGGTTCGGGAATGTCGCGCAGCTCGATGTTGCCCACGCCCGCGGCAATCTTCATGACCGCTTTCATGTTTTATCATCCTTTATTTGCAAAATTTTGCATTCACTTTAACGCTGTGTGCGCGTTCGTGCAATCGTTTGCGCGCTAACATCAAGCACGGTATTATGGTGAAAAATTGCCGTTAGCGGTATAAACATTCGCATACTTATCGGTTGTTGCAGAAGGAAAACGGCTTATGGTGACAGCGGCTGTGGTCGGCACGGGGTTTATTGGACCCGTTCACGCCGAAGCCTTACAGCGTTTGGATGTGCGTGTGCGCGGGATTCTCGGCTCATCGCCTGAGAAAAGCCGCCAAGCCGCGCAAAAAATCGGCTTGGAAGTTGGTTACGACGATTACGACGCCATTCTCAATGATGATGCGGTGGATGTGGTGCATATCACCACGCCGAATCGTTATCACTTCGATATGGCGAAGCGCGCCATTTTGCGCGGCAAGCATGTGGTGTGCGAAAAGCCGCTGGCGATGAACACCGCCGAAACCGCCGAACTGGTCAAGCTGGCGGCGGATCACCCGCAGATCGTCGCGGCGGTCAATTACAACATCCGTTTTTACCCGATTGTGCAGCACGCCCGCGCGTTGATCCAAAGCGGCGCGCTTGGCGATGTCTACAGCGTGCGCGGCGGCTATATTCAGGACTGGCTGCTGTTCGACACCGACTGGAATTGGCGCTTGCAGCCCGATGAAGGCGGCGAACTGCGTGCGATGGGCGACATCGGCACGCACTGGATGGACTTGATCGGCTTCGTCACGGGTTTGCGCGTCGAGTCGCTGCTGGCGGACTTAGCGACGTTCATCCCCGTGCGGAAAAAGCCGCTGCAAGCTGTCGCCACATTTGAGGGCAAAAAGGAAGCGAACATCCCCGTTGAATATGCTGAAGTTCCGATCACGACGGAAGATTGGGGCGCGGTGTTGTTCCGCTATGCGGGCGGCGCGCGCGGCACACTCAATGTGAGTCAGGTGACGGCGGGGCGCAAGAACAGCCTGACGTTTGAAATCGCAGGCTCAAAGGGCGCGCTGGCGTGGGATAGCGAACGCCCCAACGAACTGTGGATCGGGCATCGGGATCGCCCGAGCGAAATTCTGCTTAAAGACCCGTCACTGCTGGAAGGCGACGCGCCGCGCTTCACCGATTACCCCGGTGGGCATAACGAAGGCTTCCCTGACACATTTAAGATGCTGTATCGCGCGGTGTATGGCTACTTGGCGGCGGGTGATTTCAGCGCGCCCAAGCCATTCCCGACGTTCGCGGAAGGGCATTACGAAGTGGCGCTGTGCGAAGCCATCGCCAACAGCAACAAAGGGCGCGCTTGGGTGTCGATCAACGCCTAACATAAGGCGAAGGAGAGAATATAAATCATGATGAAAATTGGCTTTGTCACTGCCATTATGCCGGATGCGTCGTTTGAAGAAGTGCTGCAATTCGCATCCGCCAATGGGTTTCAATCGGTGGAAGTGATGTGTTGGCCTGTCGGCAAGGCGGAACGCCGCTATGCGGGCGTGACGCACATCGACGTGACCGACTTTACGGCGTCGGACGCGGCGAACATCAAGGCGCTGACCGAAAAATATGGCGTTGAGATTTCATCGTTGGGTTACTATCCTAACCCGCTGGTGGCGGATCAAGAAGAACGCACGCGCTACAGCGATCACATCAAGCAGGTGATTGCGGCGTCGAATCTGCTCGGCGTCGGCACGATGACGACCTTCGTCGGGCGTGAACCCAACAAGGCGATTGAAGATAGCTGGGATGATTACGCCGACGTGTGGAAACCACTGGTCGCGTTTGCCGAATCGCAGCATGTGAAGATCGGCATCGAGAACTGCCCGATGCTGTTCACGCTGGACGAGTGGCCCGGCGGCAAAAACTTGGCGATCTCGCCGTCGGTGTGGCGACGCATGTTCGACATGATCCCGAGCGATCATTTCGGGTTGAACTTCGATCCGTCGCACCTGATCTGGCAGCACATCGACTATGTGCGTGCGATCCGTGAGTTTCACGGGCGTTTTGTGCATGTTCACGCCAAAGACGAACGCATCGACTACGATTTACTCTACGAGCGCGGCATCATGGGGTTGGGGTGGCATCGTCCCAAGCTGCCGGGGTTGGGTAATGTCGATTGGAGCGCCTTCTTCGCCGCGCTGACCGATGTCGGCTATCGCGGACATATCGCGATCGAAGTGGAAGATCGCGCCTATGAAAGCAACGCCGACGACGTGAAACGCTCGATCATTCAGTCGAAGCATTATCTTGATCAATTCATGGCGTGGAAGGTCTAAGCGCGTCCGCGTTGACACCCGATCACGTGGGGGCTAGAATCATGAGCGAACAGGCAGATGTTGACTACCTGCATCTGTTCAAAAAATTTGCATTACAACCCTAAGGAGAGAGTTTTCATGAAGCGAGTTTTTGTGTTGTTCGCGCTGGTGCTAACGCTGGCGCTCGCCTTTGGTGGTCTGGTGACCGCGCAAGGCGAAACTTATGTCATTGGTGTGTCGAATAACTTTGTCGGCAGCGAATGGCGCACGCAGATGGTGAAGCAAATTGAAGACGTCGTCGTTGAGATCGAAGAACTGTACGACGTGACGATTGAACTGGTGATCGAAAGCGCTGATACCGACGTCAGCGGGCAGGTGCAGCAGATTCAGAACCTGCTCAATCGCGGTGTGGATGCGATCATCATCAACCCCGGCGATCAGACGGGTTTGAATCTCGCCATTGAAGAAGCCACCATGGAAGGCGTGATCGTGATCGCGGTTGACCAAGAAATCAACGCGACGGGCGCGCTCAATGTCGTGATCGATCAGACCGAATGGGCGCGCATCAGCGCGCGCTGGTTGGCTGAACAACTCGGCGGCGAAGGGCAGATTGTCCTGATCGAAGGCTTTGTCGGTCATCCCGCGAACGAAGCGCGCATGGATGGTGTCGCTGAAGTGTTGGCGGAATACCCCGACATTGAAGTGGTCGGGCGTCAAAGCGGCATGTGGGATCAGGCAACAGGTCAGCAGGTGATGAGCGACTTCTTAGCGTCGCTACCCGAGATCGACGGCGTGTGGACGCAAGACGGCATGGCGACCGGTGTGCTGACCGCGCTGCGTACCGCAACTCTCGACACGCTGCCGGTGACGACGGGCGAAGCCCGCGCCAGCTATCTGCAAGCGTGGCAGGAAGTGCTGGAAACCAACCCCGACTTCCAATCAATTGGTGTGGTTAACCCGCCCGGCATCGGTGCGAGTGGTGTGCGCGTGGCGATTGAACTGCTGCGCGGCGCGGAAGTTAGCCCCGATGCGCTGAGTGGTCCCTATGGCAATACGCTGTATGTGCCGATTCCTTACGCTGTGACCAACGAAACGCTCGAAGCGGTGTTTGAGGTGCAAAGCATCGCCACCGCGCCCGCATCGTACACGCTCGACGGTGTCATCACGCAGGAAGGCGCGATCAAGCTGCTGGCTGGCGAAGCGCTGACTGCTGCTGACATCACCGCTGACGTGGGTGAGGCTGAAGTCGAAGGCGCGTCGATGGACATGAGCGAAATCATGGAAATGGACGCGGACAACTAGGTTAGGCGAACGAATATGGCGTTCTCACTTTCTGCGCAGCATGTCGTCAAGCGTTATGGCGGCGTGGTGGCGCTGGCGGATGGCAACTTAGAAGTAAACGCTGGCGATGTTGTCGCGCTGTTAGGCGCGAATGGCAGCGGAAAGAGTACGCTGAGCAAGATCATCACAGGCGTGGTCGCCCCCAATGAGGGGCGACTGCTGCTTGATGGCAAGCCAGTGACGTTTACCACGCCGCTGGCTGCCAAACGCGCAGGTATCGCCGCTGTGTATCAGGAACTCAGCCTGATCCCCTCGATGACAGTTGCCGAAAACATCTGGCTGACGCATGAGCCGCTGCGTTTGGGCGTGCGCATAGATCAACGGGTGATGTACGCGCGCACCCAAGCCTTGCTCGATCTGTTTGCGGGGACGGTGTCGCCGCATTTGACGCCGAGCGCAGTCGTTAACCACTTGCCGCCCGACGAACGCCAGATCGTGGAAATCCTCAAAGCGATCAGCCGTAATCCGCGCTTGATTATCCTTGACGAAGCCACCGCCAGTTTAGACAGCCAGCAGGTCAACCGTTTATTCGAGTTGGTCGCGCGCTGGAAGGCGGACGGCACAGCGATTGTATTTGTGTCGCATCGCATGGAAGAAATCTTCCGTGTGGCAGATCGGGCGACGGTGTTACGCAGCGGGCGCAGCGTCGGCACGGTCGAGATCGCCAACACCAACGAGCGCGAACTGGTCGAACTCATGATCGCGGGCGCTGCCACACCCGAACGCCTGCATCTTGAACCACCGCCGCCGGATGCCGCGATTCGGCTGGAAGTGCGCGCTTTAGCCACACCCGGGGTGCAGGATGTCTCGTTGAGTGTGCGCGACGGCGAACTGCTCGGCTTAGGGGGCTTGCAAGGACAAGGACAAGCCGAACTGCTGCTGGCGATCTTTGGGGCGCAGCCCTCACGCGGCGTGATCATGTTGAGTGGTGAGCGCGCGCGTTTTTCCCACCCACGCCAAGCGATCAACCGTGAAGTCGCGTTCGTGCCGGGCGATCGCGGGCGCGAAGGCTTGCTGCTGATCCGCTCGATTCTCGATAATCTGCTGCTGCCATCCTGGGGCGATTATCGCGCTCCGCTGCGAATGAACGCCGCCCGCCGTGATGCTGAAGGCGTCGCGCGCGATCTCAATGTGGTGATGGCGGGCTTGGGCGCGCCTGTCAGCAGTTTGAGCGGCGGCAACGCGCAGAAGATCGTGATCGGTAAGTGGCTACTGCGGAAGCCCAAGCTGCTGCTGCTCAACGACCCGACCAAGGGCGTTGATGTGGGCGCGAAGGGTGAGTTTTATAACTTGCTGGCGGAACTGCGCCACGCGGGGACGGCGATCCTGTTCTACAGCAGCGACGATGAAGAATTACTCGGTTTATGTGATCGCATTCTCGTGCTGCACGACGGTGCGATTAGCGCGGAATTGGCGGGTGACAACCTCACGCGCGCCGATCTCGTCGCTGCCAGCATGGGCGCGCCCATTGACGCAGCTAAAATCAGCGACGGAAAGCCGACTTTATGACCGCGCGCCTCAATTTAGCCACTTTGTTTTCACGTAACTCCTACTTATTCGCGCTGCTGCTGCTGGTGATTGCGCTCAGCGTCAATTTTGCGCTGCAAAACAATTTATTTGAGCCGAATGTGCTGAACCGCAATATCCGCGTGTTTCTGCCGCTGATGGTGTTGGCGGCGGGGCAGGCGTTGGTGATCATCACGGGCGGGATCGATCTATCGGTCGGGTCGATGGTGTCGCTGTGCAACGCGCTGCTGGTTACGGCTGTCACCGCCGAATCGGATGCTGGCGGCGTTGTAACCGGCGTCGCGTTGATTTTCGGCGCGGGCATTATGGCGGGCGCGCTCAATGGGTTCGCGGTGGCGTATCTGCGTTTGCAGCCCATCGTGACGACTTACGCGACCAGCTTCATCTACAGCGGTTTGGCGCTGTATATCTTGCCGCGACCGGGCGGGGCGCTGCCGCGTGACATCACCACGTTCTACCGTGCGCCCGTTACGGTGTTTAGCGAGACGCCCATTCTAGGCGACATCCCGTTGATGGCGCAGATGCCGCTGGCGTTCGTGATCATCGCGCTGATCATTGCGCTGTGGTCGTTCGCGCGCGGCACGCGCTTCGTGCAGTTCATGTACGCGACCGGGGATAATCCTGCTGCTGCGTATGCGACGGGTGTGCCGGTCAGCTTCGTCAAATTCAGCAGTTACATCATTTCGGGCATGTTCGCCGCGTTAACCGCGTTGCTGCTGACCATGTCGCTCGGATCGGGTAGCCCGGTCAGCGGCGCGGATATGACGCTGCCGTCGATTGTGGCGGTGGTGCTGGGCGGCACACGCTTAAGCGGCGGGCAGGGCGGCATCATTGGTGCGATGATCGGCGTGCTGATTTTGCGCTTCATTCGCAACATCATCTCGTTTGGCAATGTCGATACGTGGTCGCAGCCCGTGATCGACGCGCTCATCATCCTGATCGCGCTGGCAGCGCCCGGCATCATCGGTTGGCTGACGCGCGCGGTTCAGACGTGGCGCATTCAGCGGGAGGGCGCATGACGGCGTTAACGACTCGGGTTCGCGGCGGTTTCAGCCGCATCAGTCCGCCGCTGCTGGCGCTGATTCTGGCGGTGCTGCTGTTCTTTGCGGGCGGCTTGATCTCGCCTAACTTCGTCAACGCGACTCAGGCGATCAATATCGTGCGCCTCGCAGCATTCTTGGGCATCATCGCCGCCGGACAAACACTCGTGATCATCAGCGGCGGCGAAGGTATTGATCTCTCGGTCGGATCAATCGTAACGCTCGGCGCGATCCTTACGTTTCGCTTGACAGACGGCGACAACGCCTTGATCCTGCCCGTGCTGGCGCTGGTGTTGACCGTCGGCGCGCTGATTGGCATGGTCAATGGCTTGGGCATCACGTGGTTGCGGATTCCGCCGCTGGTGATGACGCTGGCGATGGCGGGCGTGGTCAGCGGGTTGATTCTCGTGGTCACGCGCGGTCAGCTTGAGGGACGCACGCCGCGCTTGATGGCGCAGTTGATCTCGGAACCGTTGGTGTTGGGCGTGCCGGGGGTGGTTTTGCTCTGGTTGCTGATCGGCGTGGGGATGTGGCTGCTGCTCGAACGCACACCTTACGGACGACATTTGTTCGCCGTCGGCGTGAACCGCACCACCGCGACGCTTTCCGGCATTCGTGTGGCACGTACCGTCGTGCTGACGTATGCCCTCAGCGGGATGCTGGCGGCGTTCGGCGGTTTCGTGCTGTTGGGCTTCTCGCAAACGGTGTTCCTCAACTTGGGCGAACCGTATCTGTTTCCGTCGATTGCATCGGTTGTAATCGGTGGCACGCTGCTGAGCGGCGGGAAGGGCAGCTATTGGGGGACGATCAGCGGCGCGCTGGTGCTGACGCTGATCCAAAGCCTGCTGCGTGCGGTGCAGATTTCCGAAGCCTTCCAGCAGATTGTGTTGGGCTTAATTTTGCTGGCGCTGCTGTCGATTTACGGACGGGCGCGCGGCTTCCGAGGCTAGGTGATCCGGTGCTTTTCCAGTAGAATAGCGCGCGTTTAGCGATCATCTAAGGAACAGCAAGCCTATGACCAATTTTTGCCCGCGTGCGATCATCTTCGATATGGATGGTTTGCTGGTGGACAGCGAGCCGGTGTGGAAAATCGCGGAAGATGGATTGATCGTCGCGCATGGCGCGCAGCCGTCGCTCGAGGTGCGTGAACGCATCATCGGGATGCGCCTTGACGAGATGTTCGTCGAGTTTCGCCGCGCTTATGACCTCAAACCGAGCATTCCCGAATTAACACAGGAATTGATCGAGCGTATGTGCGCGTTGATTCCGCTGCATGTCACACCCAAAACGGGTGTGCATGAATTGCTCGCCTTTGTGCAGGAAAAGCATATTCCAATTGCGCTGGCGTCGAGTTCCCCGATGGCGATCATCGACGCGATCATGGATGCGATGGACTGGCGCGCGCTTTTTACGCTGCGCGTGTCGGGCGATGAAGTCAATCGCGGTAAGCCCGCGCCTGATATTTACGCCGAAACCGCGCGGCGTATGGGTGTTGATCCGTCTGAGTGTCTCGCGCTTGAGGACAGCCCCAATGGATCGCGCGCGGCGGTGGGCGCACGCATGATCTGCTATGCCGTGCCGGATTTGTCGCACTCACAGCCGAGCGCCTTTGCCGCGATCACACCGCATGTGTACACCGATTTACACGCCGTGTTAGCTGACCTGCGTACTTGTGCCTTCGCCTAATCAACAATCATATTTTAGGCGGGCGCAGTTTGTTCGCGTAAAATGGCGATCAGAAAGTCGATGGGCGCGCGGTCGATCAGATAAAGTTCCGTGCGTTCATCGATAAACGCGAAATAATCGGTCGCGGCGGTGGTGCGAATCCCTACCGCGACGATATGCCCGCTGCCATCGTTCATAAGTACCTCAATCGACAAGATACCTTCCGGCGTGAAACCGTAAGCGGCGCGCTCGCCTGCAAATGGCACGACGCGCGTATACGGCAGCAGCGCGATCGTGCGCGCCACACTGCGCGCGATGATGCCGTCAGGATCGGGCGCTTCGTCGGGTGCGATCCACTCGCCATCTTCGCCGCGCGCGATGATCCATTCCGCGCCTGTTTCCGGCGCGCGCAACCGGATCGCGTCCATGTCCAAAACGGCGAGTTCAGGAAACACGCGAAAAAAGGTCGCTTCCGATGTCGGCAGGATGATCGACGGTTGGTTCTGGTTTTGCAGCGTGATCACCAGCGCCAGCCCGACGAACAGCATCGCCAAAATGATGAACGTGCGAAAGCCGCTGGTGATTGACGGTCGTGCTGCTGCGCGCTTGCTCATCGCCGCACCCGCCGCGCCCAGATCGCGAAACCCGCTACCAGCACCGCGCCGGGCAGCAAGATCACGGTGACGAAGGTGATGGTATTGATGGTGGCGCCGTCAGCGAAAACCAGCGGCAGGGTGGCGCTGAAGGCGCGCGGGGCAAACGCGATCTGCTCGTCGAATTCGATCAGCCACGCCAGACCATCGGTGAACAAGATGCCGTTGCCGCCGATCAATACCGCGCCATTGCTGACAAAACTGCTATCGCCCACCAACAAGATGCGGCTGTTATTGCGCTGGTTCGTCGCCCAGACGACGGTCGCCAGTGGTGGCAGCAGGTCTTCGCTTTCGTCGTAAGTGAAGGTGTTGGTTTGCGCCAGCGCTTGCAGATCGGTTTCGCCGTAACTGCCTTCGGACGAGATCACGACTTGACCATTGGCGACATCGGGCGGCAGCGCGTCGAAATTCACTTCAAGCGCGCGCGCTAAGCTGAAAAACAACGGATATTCTTCGGGATCGAGCCGTTGCGCGATGGGTGAGTTGGTGTAGACATACGCGCCGATGATGTCGAGTGGTGTTTGTCCGCTGACGCCGGGCGTTTCCACAACGACGGCATCGAGCGTGCGAATGCCGTAATTGTCCCACAGGTAAGTGTTGAACGCTCCGTCGTGACGCAGAAACGAGTTTGAAGTAAATAGTGCTTCCGCCATTAAAAACAGCGCGCCACCGCGATTGAGATAACGATCGATCAGCGCGATCTCGGCATCGTTGAGGTCACTCAACGGGCGGGCAAAGACCAGAGCCGCAGCATCGGCTGGTACATCTTCGCCGGCTTCGGCAAGTTCACGAATATCCAGCGGTGCGGCTAAAACACCGCTTTCTTGCACGCCGTAGAAAATGCCGGAAATGCCTTCCTGCGTGGTATCCACGAGATTGCGTTCGCCCAACCCGTCGCTGAAGTAGATACGCAGCGATCCGCTGATCAGCAGGCGCGCGATCGCCTCGGAAATATCACGCTCTTGGCTGCCGCTGCGTGGCACCCGTGCCAACGTCGAAAAATCGACCGTGCCATCAGGGTTGAGAAACGAAATATACAACTGTTGATCGTTCGTCACGCCGAACTGCTGCGCGACCGCGCGCTGCTCATCGGGATCGATGTACACGCGGCTGATTAAGCCGTTGCTGTCACTTTCGTATAGACGAAAGAATTGATCATCAATTTCGCGGTCGGTCAACGAGCGCGACGTGTAAAAACCAGTTAATTGAATCGGGCGCGACACGCGGTTCAGCACTGCTTCGGTTTCGCGGCTCAGTGTATAGGCTTGATTGACGGTCAGATCGAGCGTGAGCGTGGCGCGCGCGATCAGAATGTAGATCATGGCGACCACGCCGATCAGCAGGATGAGCGAAAACGCCGTGAGCGTGCCGAAGCGCACACCGCGCCCCGTGATAAAGGCTGTGAACTCGCGCGGGGTCATGACTGCCCACAGCGCCAAACCGATCACGCCGCTGATCAGCAGCGCGCCGACGAGCGGCGTCAGATAGCCCGCCCACAGCCAGCCGATCACGCCCGCGACGATGCCGATCACGCCGATCACGCCGCCGATGCTGCCGACCTGCTGCCGAGTGATGATGATGGTTTCGTTTCGCATTAGCGCATCCTTTGCGCTTCGACCGCACGAATGGCGGCGTAGAGCATCACGGCGATGATCCCGGCGAAAAATGCCGCATCTTCGGCGCGCACCACACCGACCGCGAATGAGGACGAATAATGCCCTTGCAGCGATAAGGTGCGGATGACGCGCGCGGCGTCGATGTTGGTGATCACTTGTCCGGCTTGATCGCCAATCCACAGGATGAATAGCGCGATCACACCCAAGAAGGCGGCGACGATCTGATTTTCGGTGAGGGCTGAAGTCAGCACGCCGATGCTTAACGTCGCGCCGCCGTATAACCAGATGCCGATATACGCGCTGATCGCGTGTCCAATGTCCGGCTGGGCAATGCCGAGCAAGATTAGCTGATAGGTGAAGGTGATCACCAGTAAGCCCGTGAAGTAAGTCCACGCGCCGAGAAACTTGCCCAATACGATGCTGCCATCCGGCACGGGGGCGGTCAGCAGCAGTTCGAGCGTGCCTTCGCGCCGTTCTTCCGCCAGTAAGCGCATAGTCAGCAGCGGCGCGAAAAAGATCAGCGTGAACGAGAACGCTGACGGGACTAATGCCGGATCAGGCGCGCGGCGGCTGAGGCTGAGCGCAATATCACGGTTGAACAAGATGCCCATGAGCAAAAGTATTGCCGCCGCGATCACATATGAGAACGGCGAGGTGAGATAACCCGCAATTTCGCGGCGAAACACGATCCAAGTTGCCATTAAGCGCTGTCCTTGCCCACTAGCGTGAGGAAAATATCCTCTAATGCCGAGACCGACGCGCGCATTTCGAGCAGGCTGTAACCCGCGTCATTCACGCGCGCCGAGATCGCGCCGCGCACATCCGCGCCTGATCGCGCGCGCAC
>JBGSRB010000527.1:0-10868 GCA_041737735.1 Anaerolineae bacterium
TCTATCACCGATCATACAGCCCACGCTTGAGCGCCCACATCGGGCGCGCATCCACCGTCAGATCATCGCGCGCGCCCGTGAGAAAGCGATAATGTCCGGCAGCGGCGATCATCGCGCCGTTATCCGTGCAGAGGCTCAACGGTGGCACGCGCACAGGCAGCGCGGATCGTTCCGCCAGCGCCGCGCGCAAGGCGTTGTTCGCGCTCACCCCACCCGCCACCAGAATCTCAGTGACGTTGTGCATTTGTGCCGCGCGCACAGTCTTTTCAACCAAAACATCGACCAGCGCCCGCTGAAAACTCGCCGCCACATCCGCCACTTTGACATCACTTCGCAGCTTGTACTCGCCGCGCTTACGTTGCTCGTTCCTGCCCGGCTGAATGGTTGCCGCGCGCAGCACGGCTGTTTTCAGCCCGCTGAAACTGAAGTCGAAGCTGTCGTCCAGCTTGGCACGCGGGAAGTCAAACGCATGGGCGTCGCCATCCTGCGCGGCGCGGTCGATGTTGGGACCACCCGGAAACGGCAAGCCGAGCATCCGCCCGACTTTGTCGAAGGCTTCGCCCGCCGCATCATCCAGCGTGCTGCCAAGGCGCTCGTAATCCCCGTGATCGCGCATCAGCAGCAGCTCGGTGTGTCCGCCGCTGACGATCAGCACCACCACCGGAAACACGATCGCGCGTTCGGGTTCGGTCAGCCAGAGCGAATAGATATGCCCCTCCAAGTGGTTGATGCCCAACAGCGGCTTATCCAGCGCCATCGCCCACCCCTTAGCGAAGTTCAGCCCCACCAGCAGCGCACCAACTAAGCCGGGTCCGCGCGTGACGGCTACGGCGTCGATTTCGTCGGGTGTGACGCCAGCGGTATGCAGCGCTTCTTGCACCACCGGATTGATCGCTTCGACATGCGCGCGTGATGCCACTTCGGGATACACGCCGCCATACTGCGCGTGCAGATCAATTTGCGAAGCGATGATGTTGGCGCGCACGTCGCGCCCATCGACGACAACCGCCGCCGCTGTTTCATCGCATGAGGTTTCAATGCCGAGAATTGTCGTCATACTCTATTCCTTGATCAACAACGTGAATGGCGTTCACCTTCAAACGCTTGACAGTGAACGCCGTTTACCTTCAGACGCTTCAACGTGAATGCTGTTCACCTTGGCGAACGCGCAGCCCGCCAACGGATACCACGCGATCACCGTCGGAAAAATATAGCGCGGCAGCGCCAACAACAGCAGATGCAGCAGCAGCACATACGCGATCAGCCCGATCAACGGCAGACTGAAACGCCAGCGTGATCGCATTCGCACCATGCCGATCACGCCTAAGATGATGGTGGCGAAATGCACGACGTACAACGCCAGCTTGGGCGCGAAAGCGTCGCTTTGCGCGATGCTGATCAACCCCGTGAGCGAGCGATCAGCGCTGATCCACTCGACGATTAAGGTGCGTAAACTTGCCCCACCCAACACCACCGTATTATGCGGCTGCAAGACCGATTCCCCGAGTTCGGATAGGCGGCGGCGCGCATAGGCAAACGGATCGGCGGTGATGCTGGTTGCTGCCGCGTCGAGAAATTGCGTTTGCCGATCCGCATCGTCAACGACGCCTAAACGTTCGTCCACAGCTTCGGGTGAATCCCACCCATCCGCGCCGATGAACAGGAACGCCGCAAAGCCTTCGCCCGCGATCACGAAGCGATCCCAACGCTCGAGATTGTACACCGTCCATGTGCTGACGATCAGCGCATAGCTTGCCAGCAGCAGCACGGATCGGCGCAACCCATCGCGCCAGCCGTAGACCAACACGAGGTGGATCGCCAGCCCCACCGGAAACAACAATAGCGGCGCGCGGGTGAGCGTCGCCAAGCCCAACAACACGCCCGCGCCGATCAGCCATGCGCGCTGATTCCCCACGCGCAGCGTTTCGCCATACAGCCACAAACCCGCCGCCGTGAAACACAGATAGACGGTTTCGCTGAAAATGCCGCCACTTTCGATGATCAGCGCGGGTGAGAGCGCCGTGATCGCGCCGGCGATCAATGCTGCGCGCTGCGAACGGCTGATCAGCCGCGCCAAGCGATAGAGGAAGTAGATCAGCGCGGTGGAAAGCAGCGCTTGCAGCCCACGGACAACGATCACGGCGGTTTCGGGTGCGAATAACCCTTGCGCCACGCCTAAGATCACTAAATAGACGGGCGGCGGTGCAAGGCGCGATACGTCGGTTGATCCGTCGGGCAGATCACCGTAAACGAGCGCGTACCCGTTGAGCAGATACCAACCCGAATCGCCGCCTGCGTCGGCATAGGGCGCGGACGGATCGAGCGACAGGCCATAGAGCAAGCGTAACGCCAACCCGATGATGAGCAGGGCGATCAGGACGCGTCTAGTCGTCATGAGTCGCCGCCGAGTCAATCCGATAGACAATAAGCGGCGTGCCAGCAAGCGCCGTGACAAGCACAAAACGCGGATCAACGGCTTCATCTGTGAGCAGCGCATCCAGCGCGGGACGAGTGGACGGCATGAGCAAATAATCGACGCCATAGCGCTGCGCGATGGTGATCACGTCGTCCAGCGGTTCGTGCGGGAACATGATCGACTGGATGCCGACATAACGCAAAATGTACGGGTCTTGTGTCATGAGGATCAGTTCGGCGTCGTCGTTGGTATCGGGCAGATCGCGCACGGCGAACGCCATAACCTCGATCTGCGCGAGATACGCCTGATTCACCGATTGCTCAAGGCGCACGGCATCGAATCCGCGCGCGGCAAGCAAGACGATCACGATCAGCATGGTGGCGCGGCGCAAGCGCGCAGCATGGATCGCACGTTCGAGCGCCAACGCGCCCAAGGGCAGCAGCAGCGGAATCAGGCTGACGAACACTTTCTTGAAGCTGCCCGCCTGCGCTTTGTACGGGATCAGCAACGGATAAGCGATCAACATACCCAACAACAGGATCAGCACGGGCGCGGCGGTGCGGGCGCGATCACGATCCCCGATCAGCAGCAGCGCGCCGCCAATCACGGCAACAGGCAGGAAAATGTCGAGCGTTTCGATCATCACTTTGAGGGCGGCTAACAGTTCAAAGGCGCGCTTGCCAATGATCTCCATAGGCGTTTGCGCTGCCAGCAAGGTTTCGAGCGTAAAGGCGCGCCCGAAAGCGTAATGATCGTTGTGATCGGTGAAGAAGAACATCGAGCGGCTTTCGGGCGATCCGAAGGTGTCGAACAGCGCATAGCTGCGCGCGATCCACGGGGACGCGACGAGCAGCAGCACGACGAGAGCCAGCGGTGCATACCGCCAGCGTGGGCGGTCGCGCAGCAGATAGCGCGCGATCACGGTGACGATCAACATCGGAATAAGCAGCAGCGCATCGCTGCGGGTGAGATAAGCCAAGCCTGCCGCCACGCCCGCTAAGGCGAAGTCGAGCGCGCGACCGTAATCCAGCCCGCGCGTGATCAGCAGGATGCACACGCCGATCAGCAGCGCATAGGGGATCACGGTGTCGGTGCGCGTGGCATAGAGCAATAGTTCGGGCAGAAAGGCACAACACGCCGCCGCGAATAACGCGCCTTCGTCGCTCACTTTAAGCTGACGTGCGGCGGCAAAGCTGATCAGCGGCAGCAGCGATCCCAATAGCACGAACGGGATCAACGCCGCGCGCGCTGATTCACCCAGCGTCAACATGGGGATGGCGGCAAGCACCGCCGTTAGAGGCATCCAGTGTTCTTCGGGATGGATGATCGAGTCGGGCGGCAGCGTATACTGCCAGATGTAATCAATGGTAAAGCCGTAACCGGCGGCAAGGCGCGCGCCCATGTTGAAATAATGCAGCGGGTCGGCAATGCCGGGGAAATCGACATACGCCAGCAGCGCGATCACGCGCAGCGCCAGCGCCGCCAAGCAGATGAGCAGAAGAATCGTTCGGGTTCGCATCGCCGCGCATTATAGCAGCAAGCGGGCGCGATGCGATGGGCGCGTTATGTGATGAAGATGGAGCGATGGCGTCATGTTAGCCGCAGCATGACGCCATCCATGCCAAACAAGCTTAACGCACGTCGTCGAGCGCGTCTTCAAGACGTTTACGCACGTCTGCCAATTCGCGCTCAAGGCGGCGAATCGCAGTGCGCGAGGTGTCGCGTCCGTCTTCGATCCCCTGTTCAATGCGGTCGGAAAGTTCATCGCGCACATCGCTGCCACTTTTCGGCGTCAGCAGCAGCGCCATGATCGCGCCGATGGCTGTGCCTAAGCCGAAGAACATCAAAATCGCCGTATTACGTTCGCGCGTGGCGCGCGCTTCGGCTTCTTGACTGTAGTAAATGCGCTCGTTCATTAGGGCAACCCTTTCACTCACGAGTCATGGTCGTTATATCATTTTTAATTATGCCACAATCCGCGCGGGATCGCCAGTGCATCAAGGCGCGTTATTCTGGGCTTCCTGACGGACGATGGGCAGCATCACATTCACTTGCGTGCCACGCCCGACCATCGAGCGCAGATCGACCACGCCACCATGCGCGCGCACAATCTGGATCGCCAACGGCAGCCCCACCCCGATGCCCTGCTGTTCCTGCGTTTCGCGGTCTAACTGGGTGAACGGCTGCATGGCGGCGGTGATCTGCACTTCGGACATGCCGCTACCTTGATCGAGGACGCTGATCCATGCCTGATCGCCGGTGCGCCATTGGGTGATGATTACTTCCCCGTTTTCCGGTGAGAAGGTCAGCGCATTGGCGATCAATTCCGCCAGCGCTTGCTTGAGGGCGGGCGGATTGCACAACACGAGTGCGCCGCGATCACGATCCACCAGTTTGACCGTGATATTGGGTTGTTGGCGATAGGCGAAGCGGCGCGCAGCGTTGTTGGAAGTCATGAGCAGTTCCCAGAGCGCGGATTCGATGCCGCCCTCTTGAATGGACTCCTGACTGATCGCGCCCGCTTCGATCTGCGTGAGGAAAACCATCTGCTCGACGCGATGCCCCAAGCGGCGGCTGCCCGCGCTGATGTTGTCGAGCATGTCGCGCATTTCCGTTTCGGAAAGCTGCCCCACTTGGCGCGACAATAGATCGACGCCGGTATTGATGGCGATCAAGGGCGTGCGTAATTCGTGGGTGATCATCCGCATCAACTGGCGTTTGGTGGCGACGATGCGCTGCTCGTGAGTTTCCGCCATTTGTTCGCGGCGGCGCAGGCGCGCATGAATGGCTTGCAGCAGTTCGTGAGCGCTGAAGGGCTTGGTGAGGTAATCATCCGCGCCGTGACTCATGCCCAAACGCAGCGAGTCGCGGTCGGCTTTGGCGGTCAAAAAGATGAACGGGATCGCCTGCGTGGTCGGTTCAGCTCGAATTGCATCTAGCACCGTGAAACCCGTGCCTTTCTGCATCATGATGTCGCAGAGGATCAGATCGGGCTGCATCTCGCGCGCTAAATGAATGACTTGATCAGGTTCGTTAACACCCAGCACGTCAAAGTCGGCATGTTGGAGGAGTTCGACAATATCTTCGAGCAGGTAGCGCTCGTCTTCGACCACCAAGATTGTTGTCATCATTCCCCTTATAGCTTGCGCTTCACAATTTGATCATACATTGTCTGATAATATGCTAAAGTTTGACGACCGCGTAAAAGGCTTTCATGAATTTTTTATCAACGCCTGTATCATATCATCTCTTTGATCAGCAGCGCGATCTTCTCATTGATGCCGGGAACGGCGCTCAATTCAGCGACCGAAGCGGCGCGAATGGCGCTGATCGAGTTGCCAAACGCTTTGAGCAGCGCCTTGCGTTTGCCGGGTCCGACGCCGGGGATAGCCTCAAGCTGGCTGGTCATGCCTAATTTCTGGCGGCGCTGGCGATGGCTGGTGATGGCGTAGCGATGGGCTTCATCGCGCACGCGCTGGACGAGAAATAACGCATCGCTGCGGCGCGGCAAGATGATCGACTCGGCGCGACCGGGCAGAAAGACTTCCTCAAATTGCTTCGCCAGCGAACAGACCGGCACGCGATCAAGCAGATTAAACTCGCGCAGGACTTCAACGGCAACGTTAAGCTGTCCTTTGCCACCATCGATCATGAGCAGATCAGGCAGCAGCAGCCACGTTTCGTCGCGGTCGTCTTTGGCGCCGGGCGCGCGCGCAGGAACAAGCCCTTGCGCGATCTCGTTCTGGGCATCCTGCCAGCGCGTAAAGCGGCGCGTGAGCGCTTCGCGCATCGACTGGTAATCGTCGGAACCCGCGTGCGTGACCGTGCGGATGTTAAAGCGGCGGTATTCATTTTTGCGCGGCACACCCTGCACGAACACAACACGGCTGGCGGTGATGGCTGTGCCTTGCGTGGTGCTGATGTCGTAACACTCGATGCGGTTGGGGATGCGAGGCAGTTCCAGCGCGGTTTGCAATTGCGAGAGCGCGGTTTCCTGCTTCACGGCGTCGGCTTCCCATTGGGCGCGCAGCATGTGCAGGGTTTCTTCGGCGTTCTGGCGCGCGATGTCGATCAAGTTGCGCTTGTTGCCGCGCTGCGGCACGGTGATGGTCACGCGCTTACCGCTGCGGCGGTCGCGCAGCCAACTTTCGATGATGCGCGCTTCTTCGATGTTCTGCGGGATGACGACTTCGGCTGGCACTTCGGCGCTATCGCTGTAGAAGCGCTGGATGAAAGCGGTCAGCACGTCGGCATCGGCTTCGCCATCCGTGCTTTCGAGCGTGCGCGCGGTGCTGCCGATCAGTTTGCCGTTGCGGATGAACAGCATCTGCACGACGGCATCGCCGTGGTCGCGGGCGATGGCGATCACATCTTGGTCGGCTAGACTGGGACTGATCGCCTTGTGATCACGGGTGATATATTCGATCGCTTTGAGTTGATCGCGCAGGGCGGCGGCGCGCTCAAAATCGAGCGCTTCGGCGGCGCTGTTCATCTCGGTGGTCAGGCGGTCAACTACGCCTTCGGATTTTCCGGTGAGCGTATCCTTCAAGTCCTGGATCATGTCGCGGTGTTGATCCTGTGTCTCCGCGCCGATGCAGGGCGCGTTGCACAGCTTGAGATCGTGGAACAGGCACGCGCGCGGATCATCGCCGGTGATCACACGGTCACAGGTGAGATAAGGAAAAGCTTTGCGTAACGTTTGCAGCGTGTTCTGCACCGCCCACATCGCCACGTAGGGACCAAAATAACGACTGCCATCATTGACGACGCGGCGCGTGGTTTCAACTTTAGGGAATGGCTCGTGCCAGCGAATTCGGATATACGGGTAGCGCTTGTCATCTTTCAGGCTGATGTTAAAGCGCGGTTGGTGGCGCTTGATCAGCGTTTCTTCGAGAATGAGCGCGCGAATCTCGTTTTCTTCGACGATGAAATCAATGTGGACGATGTTTTCGCGCAAGCGCAGGGTTTTCGGGTTGCCTTCGGCGCTCGAGTTGAAATAACTGCGCACGCGATTCCGCAGC
The DNA here is from genome assembly GCA_041737735.1 of Anaerolineae bacterium. Taxonomy (GTDB): domain Bacteria; phylum Chloroflexota; class Anaerolineae; order Aggregatilineales; family Phototrophicaceae; genus Flexifilum. The sequence continues at coordinate 7,438 of JBGSRB010000527.1, forward strand.
CGCTTCGCCTTGCCGACGTAAATGATCGTGCCGTGTACGTCTTTCATCAGATAGACGCCGGGCTTCATGGGCAAATTCTTGAGAATCGTTTGAATGTGATCAGATGGTTGGAAGGTCATACGGTTTACACAATCACGCTAGGGATAAGGTTTAACAGCCAATGACCCGATAAGCGGAGTCACGTCTTTCAAATTATGCGTATACAAGGGGATTTGTAAGCGATGGGCAATCGACGCGATTAAGCAATCGTCTTTGTCCAGATGATGCGTGAAACGAAAGCGTTCGAGTTGATCCATCGCCCACTGCTGATCCGTGATAGTGAGATGCAGCAGCTCAAAGCTATTCAGAAGCGCTTTAGTATCCTTTAGGCTTTGCTTGCTGCTGACCCCTTCTAACACTTCCATCCACGTGATCGAAGTTAAGGCAAGCTGAACAGGCTGCGCGTTCACCCATGCGCGCGCCGCCTCATTTTGGCGGAAGTAATGCAAGATAACAGTTGTATCCACAATGCCAACGCTCAATTAGCATCCTCGCTATCGCGCAAGCGCCGCCGTTCCGCGCGCAGATGTTTCACCCATGCCACGGGATCATCGATTTCAGCATTAGTCAGCGTGATGGGTTCGCTGGCGTCAAGCAGATGATTGAGCGCTTGTCCCCAATGGGGTGCAGAGGGCTGCGCTGCCACGGATTCCGCCGTTAATTCGTGTTCAACCGACGATGCCACCCGTTCTATCAGTTGGAGGCGTTCTTTGGGCGCAAGCTTGAGTGCTAACGCCAGCGCATCTTCTAATGTCACATTTCTCATGAGACAAGCCCTTCAGTTAACACACGGGCATTAGGTGAAATGGATCGATTACAAACTTGAATGTGCGTTCTATTATAGCAAAATCTGTGGCAAAAATCGCGCTGTATCCACACGGACATATTCCGCAACTTGCGTCGGACAAAACATCGTGTTACAGTGTCGTTAGAAATCTGCAACAAGTGTTTGATTTAACCGACATAGGCGCACCATGACCGAGAAAATTCTGATCATCGACGACGAAGAAACCACCGTGCAACTGATCGCGCTGCTGCTGGAACGGCGCGGCTTTGAGGTGATCCGCGCGTTCAGCGCTGAGGATGGGCTGCGGAAGGCGTATCGCTTTCAGCCCGATCTGGTGCTGCTGGACATCATGATGCCCGATATGGATGGGTGGGAAGTGTGCCGCCGGTTACGCGATCTCTCCGATGTGCCGATCATCTTCCTCACGGCGTTGACCGAAGTTAGAGACATCGTGCGCGGGCTGGAGATCGGCGCGGACGATTATATTCCCAAGCCATTCAACAACGATGAATTGGTAGCGCGCATCAAAGCCCATTTGCGGCGCGCGCCCAAAAATGGCATGAGCGAAGAAATGGTGTTCAATGATGGTGAATTTCGCATCAACTTTATGAATCGTGAGGTGCGGGTTCGCAACGAGATCAAGCATCTGACGCCGAAAGAGTTCAGCCTGTTAAGCGTGCTGGTGCGGAATGCCGGGCGCGTCGTGCCACGTAATGAGTTGGTGGTGGAAGCGTGGGGCGAAGAATATAGCGATGCAATTGACAGCCTGAAGTTGTATATTCATTATCTGCGCCAGAAGATCGAGATGAATCCGGATCGTCCGGATTACATCCTGACATCGCGCGGTGTGGGTTATCGCTTCGCCAGCCAATAAGGTGCATCGATTCACGGCATAGTAACGACATAAACCTATGGTTGGTGCAACCATATTGGCAATTGTTCACCCGCGAAGGATAGAAATAACATGCAAGGTGGAAACGAAACGCTGCGCGTGGTCACTGATTTAACGCCGGATGAGGCGATCCGCGCGTGGCTGCGGGGATTCAACATTGAGACGCCGTTAGAGGCAAAAGTGGATGAGCGCACGATCTATATTGCGGAGGGTCCCGGTTTGATGCTGCTGGCGGGTGAAACCAGCGCCCGCGCGCGCGAATACATGCAGACCACATTCGGCATCGCGCCGACAGTCGAGATCGGCTTCGACTTGAGCGCATGTCGGGATCGCTATGCTCCGCAAAGCACGATCATCGAAGGATCGCTCAAATTTCTGCAACAGCACGCGAGCGACGGCGGCTTGTGGTTCGATAACAATCGTAAGCTGGTGTTGATCCAACGGGACGCTGAACTGCATATCCACGACGACGCGAATCTGTGGACGCCAGCGCGTCTGGGGCTGCTGCCTGCCGCTTACACACGCCTTACGCTTCAGGCAACTTGATTTTATGCTGCCCATTCGCTTAGAGATCAAAAACTTTCTCGCCTATCGTTCGCCCGACCCGGTACTGTTCGAGGGGATTCATCTCGCCTGTTTGACGGGCGCAAATGGCGCGGGCAAGTCGTCGCTGCTGGATGCGATCACGTGGGCGTTGTGGGGCAAAGCACGCACACGCCGCGATGACGACTTGATCCACCTGGGACAAGCCGAAATGTTCGTGCAGCTCGAATTTGAGCAGAACGGCGTCCGTTATCAGGTGATCCGGCGGCGCAAAGGTGGACGCAGCGGCAGCGGCGCGCTTGATCTGTTCGCGCTGATGGACGATGGCGCGCGCAATCACTTGAACGAAGGCAGTATGCGCGAGACGCAGGCGTTGATCGACCGCTTGCTGAGTTTGGATTACGAAACGTTCGTGCATTCCGCGTTTTTACAGCAAGGCAAAGCCGACGCTTTCAGCACGAAACCGCCGCGCGAACGTAAGCAGATTCTGGCGGATATTCTCGCGCTGGATCGCTGGTCGGGTTATGAGGATGCCGCCCGCGAACGCACGCGCGCGCTTGAAAACGAGATCAACGGGATCGGCTACGTGATCCAGCAGCTTGACGACGAGATCGCGCAGGAAGGCGCACGCCGACTCGAACTGGAACGTGCCGAAAGCGCGCAGATCGACGCGCACGAACGCCTACAAGTGGCGGATGCGGCGCTGCGTAAGATCGAAGATGCCGAAGATAAGCTGCGTGCCAAACAGCGTGAACGCGCCGATGTCGAACGGCATCAAGCGGGTTACACGGCAGATCGGGATGCGGTCGAAGCCGAAATCGCGCGCTTGGACAAGCGCATTGCTGAACAGCAAACGGTGATCGATCAGCGCGATCAGATCGAGCAAGGCTACACTGCCCTGCAAAGCGCCCGCGAAGATGATACCGCGCTGGCGGGCAAGCTGATGCAGATCACCGAACTCGATCAGCAGCGGGCGAGTTTGGCGGCGCAGGTTGAAGCGGCGCGCGCGGCGCTGGTGGGCGAAATCAAAGCGCTGGACGCGCAGATCAGTGACAAGCAGCGCGTGATCGACGCCGCGCAGCCGGATGAACTCGCCGCGCTCGAAAACGAACTCGAACGACTCGACGCGCTCGACGCGCAGCGTGATGCGTTGCAGGCGGAAAAATCCGC